>SYDD01000092.1 GCA_005786775.1 Opitutaceae bacterium | reverse complement strand
GGTCTCCTTGGAGGGCGGCCGCACCCCCGCCTGGCAGCTCTTCGACCTGCGGGCCGACCCGGGGCAGCAGCAGGACGTCGCCGCGCGTCACCCGGAGGTGGTCGCCGCGCTGCAGCGGCGGTTCGACGACTGGTGGGCCGCGGCCCGGCCGCTGATGGTGAACGAGGGCGCGACCGGACCGAAGGTGAACCCCTTCAAGGAACTCTACTGGCAGCAGTTCGGCGGCGGCCCGAGCGAGGAGGATCTCCGCCGGATGGATCCGATCGCGTTCGCCGCGCAGCAGCAGCAGGCGGGCGCGCGCAAGGGCGCGAAGAAAGCCAAGTGACCCGCCGGTGCGCCGCCTGACCACCGCCTGCCTCGCCCTGCTCGGCACCCTGCCCCTCGCCGCGGCCGAAGTCACGCGCGATCCGGGGACGCCGTGGGCGCGGCACGTGATCGACGCGACTTCACGCGGCGCGGATGGCGTCAAGCTCGGTGACCTCAACGGCGACGGGCGGCCGGACCTCGTCACCGGCTGGGAGGAGGGCGGCGTCGTCCGCGCCTACCTGCATCCGGGCGCCGGGCGGGTCCGGTCGCCCTGGCCGGCGGTGACCGTGGGCGCGGTGACTGACGCGGAGGACGCCGTGTTCGCGGACCTCGACGGCGATGGGCGGCTGGAGGTCGTCAGCGCGACCGAGGGGCGGACCCGCCGCGTGTATTGGCACCGGCCGCCCGCCGCGGGCGCCGACCTGCTTGATCCGCGCGGGTGGACGACGACCGCCTTTCCCGCGCTCGCCGGACGCCATCAATGGATGCAGTTGCTGCCACTGCAGCTCGACGGGGAGCACGGCCCGGACCTGATCGTGGCCGCGAAGGGCGCCGGCAGCCCGGTCGGCTGGCTGCGGGCGCCGGCCAACCCGGCCGCGGTCGCGGACTGGAGCTTCACTCCCCTGCGGGATGCCGACTGGGTGATGTCCCTGCACGCGCACGACTTCGACGGGGACGGCGACGCGGACCTGCTGTTCTCGGACCGCAAGGGCGCCCGGGCGGGACTCTTCTGGCTGGAAAACCCGGGGGCCGCCGCCAACCAGGCTCGCCGGCCCTGGCGGGAGCACGCGCTGGGCGCGCTCGGCCGCGAGGTGATGTTCGCGGACCTCGCGGACCTCGACGGCGACGGCCGGCCCGAGGTGCTCGCCGCGGTGAAGCCCCGCGACATCGTGATCCTCCGCGCGGAATCCGGCGGGCGCTGGCGCGAGGAAATCTTCTCCCTGCCGCCGGAGGGCCTGGGCGACGCCAAGGCCGTGCGCGCGGCGGATCTCAACGGGGACGGTCGCGTCGACCTGGTCTTCTCCTGCGAGCACGCGCGGGGCGAGCTGGAGGGCGTGGTGTGGCTGGAGCGCCGGGCGGACGGCGGCTGGTGGCAGCGCTCCCTCGCCGGAGCCCCCGGCGTGAAATTCGACCTGGTGCAAGTGCTCGACCTCGACGGCGACGGCGATCTGGATGTCCTCACCTGCGAGGAGGCGGAAGGGCTCGGCGTCATCTGGTACGAGAACCCCTTCCGTCGCCGCCCCTGAATCCCGACCGGCTTTTCCCATGCCCCTGCCCCACCTAGCCCGCCTGCTCGTGCGCCCGCTGGTAGCCCTCCTTACCCTGCTCGCCTCCGTCACCACGGTGCGCGGCGCCGCGGCACCCGGTGGCATCCTGACCGGCCGGATCCAGAACGCCGCTGGCCAGTACCTGAACAACGTGCGCCTCACCGTGGCGGGTTCGGGCCAGGTCGCCTTCACGGATGAGTCGGGCAGCTTCCGGCTCGACGGCCTGCCGCGCGGGCCGGTGCGGGTGGACGTCTTCTACACCGGCCTCGAGCCCGGCCGGATCGAGGCGGACCTGGCGGGGGAGCCGCGCCGCGATGTGGCGCTCACCCTGGCGGACGGCGGCCGCTTCCGTGACGACCGCGGCGTCGTGCGGCTCGAGTCCCTGGTCGTCTCGACCTCGCGGGAGATGGACGGGGCGGCGATCGCGATCAACGAGCAGCGCTTCGCGCCGAACCTGGTGAACGTGGTCGCGGCGGACGAGTTCGGCATCGTGCCGGACGGCAACATCGGCGAGTTCCTGAAGATGCTGCCGGGGATCACGATGGATTACCGCGGCGGCGACCCGCGCGAGATCTCGATGAACGGCGTGCCGTCGGCCTACGTGCCGGTGACCGTCGGCGGCTTCAGCCTCGCGACCTCGGAGGTCTCGGGTACGGGGCGCAACGTCGAGCTCAACGCCATCTCGATCAACAACCTCTCGCGAATCGAGGCCGTGTACTCGCCGACTCCCGAGAGCCCGGGCTCGGCGCTCGCGGGTTCCGTGAACCTCGTGCCGCGGAGCGCTTTCGAACGGGCGCGGCCGGCCTTCAACTCGAGCGTCTACCTGGCGATGCGCGACAGCACCAAGGAGTTCCACCGCTCGCCGGGACCGCAGCGGGAGCCCACCCACAAGGTGCGCCCCGGCTTCGAGTTCTCTTGGGTGATGCCCGTCAGCCGCCGCTTCGGGTTCACCCTGTCCGGCGGTGCCTCAACCCTCTACACCGAGGGACCGCTGCTCACCAACACCTGGCGCGGCGCCGGCGCGGCCACCAACGGGACCACGCTCCCGGACACGACCCCGGATCGCCCTTACCTGACGGACTTCCTCGTCCGCACGGAGTCGAAGATCGCCGACCGCACCTCGCTGGCCGCCACCGTCGACTGGCGCGTGGGCGCCGCCGGGCGGCTGTCGTTCTCGTTCCAGTACGGGACGTTCCACACCAACTTCAACCAGCGCGCCCTCAGCTTCCTCGTGAACCGCGTGAACCCGGGGGACTTCTCCACCCGCTTCACCCGCGGCTTCACCGGCGCCGGCGAGATCCGCATCAACAACGGCGGCAACCACCGCTACAGCCGCACCCTGATGCCGACGCTGGCCTACCGCCACGACGGGCCGGTCTGGAAGGCCGAGGCCGGACTCGGCGCCTCGCACGCCCAGAACCGCTTCCGCAACGTCGACGAGGACCGCTTCGGCTCCACCCAGGCGCGGCGCACCGGCGTCACCGTCTCCTTCGACGACATCTTCTACCTGCGCCCGCAGGTGATCACGGTCACGGACGGCGCCACGGGGCTGCCCGTGAACCCCTACGACCTGCGCGAGTACGCGCTGAGCACCGCGGGCGGCAGCCCCCAGCGTTCGCGCAACGTGCAGGGCACGGCCTACGCCAGCGTGCGCCGCGGGTTCGGGGGCGCGGTGCCGCTCGACCTCAAGGCCGGGGTCGATTTCCGCCGTTCCCGCAGCGACAACCGCACCACCACCCTCTCCTACAATTACGTCGGGGCCGACGGCCGTGCCAGCACCGTGCCCGCGGGCTCCGACGACGGCGCCGCCGCCTTTTTCGACCCCTACTTCTTCCAGCGTGCCGGCCTGTTCGGCATCCCCCGCGTGCAATGGGTCAGCAACGAGGCCGTGCTCGACCGCTTCAAGGCGTCCCCCGGGCACTTCACCAGCGACGAGAACGCCGTCTACCGCTCGCAGGTCAACAGCTCGAAGCTGTCCCGCGAGTTGATCTCCTCGGCCTACCTCCGGGCGGACCTCGCGTTCCTCCAGCGGCGCCTGAAGGTCACCACCGGCCTGCGGGCGGAACAGACCAACGTCAGCGCGGAGGGACCGCTGAGCGACCCGGGCCGCAACTTCCAGCGCGACGCCGCCGGCCGCCTCGTCCTCGGCGCCAACGGGCGCCCCCTGCCCCGCGCCACCGCGCCGCTCGAGGTCTCCCGCCTCACCTTCCTCGACCGCGGGGCCAGCGTCCGCAAGGAGTACCTGCGCTGGTTCCCCAGCGTGAACGCCAGCCATCAGCTGACCGAGAACCTGATCGCGCGCGCCGCCTGGTACCCGTCCGTGGGCCGGCCCAACTTCAACCAGTACTCGGGCGGCGTGACGCTGCCCGACGTGGAGGCGCCGCCGTCGAACACCAACCGGATCACGGTGAACAACGCCGGCATCAAGGCGTGGAGCGCGCGGACCACCAAGGTCGGCCTCGAGTACTACTTCGAGCGGATCGGCCTCCTCTCGGCCGGCGCGTTCCGCCGCGACTTCGAGAATTTCTTCGGCAGCACCGTGTTCGACGCGACGCCGGAGTTCCTCTCGCTCTACGGGCTCGACCCGGTCCTGTACGACCGGTTCGACGTCGCCACGCAGTACAACCTGCCCGGCCGTGTCCGGATGGAGGGCTACGACGTGAACTACCGCCAGGCGCTCACGTTCCTGCCGCGTTGGGCCCGCGGGCTGCAGGTCTTCGCCAACGGCAGCGTGCAGCGCGCCACCGGGGTCAACGCCGGGCAGTTCGCCGGGTTCTACCCGAAGAGCGGCAACTGGGGCATCAGCCTGACCCGCGAGACCTACAACGTTCGCCTAAATTGGAACTACCTCGGGCGAGCGCGCCGCGGACCGGTCACCGGCCGCAGCATCGAGCCGGGCACCTTCACCTGGGGCTCGAAGCGTTCCTACATCGACGTGACCGCCGAGCGCTCGCTCGGGCGCCGCTTCGCGCT
>SYDD01000091.1 GCA_005786775.1 Opitutaceae bacterium | reverse complement strand
GCATCGATGCTCGGCCATCTCGGTCTGCCCTGAGCCCGTAAAGGGGTGGGACGGGCGAGCGGGATGGCGCAGCGGAGGGGATGGGCGGCGCGCGGTCGAGGCTGCGCCGTCCGACGAGCATCGTCCGAATCCGGACCTTAGCCCTCGCGCAGGCAATACAGGTGGCGATGGCCGCGCAGGTAGAGGTCTCGCCCAAGCATTACGGGCGAGGCGTCGAAGCGGTCGTCCAGTACATTCGAGGAGATCACCTCGTAGCGCGTGTCATCGCGGATCACGAGCGTCGTACCCTCCCGGCCTACGATGAATACGTGGCCGCGTGCCGCGACGGGGGATGCGTAGACCCCGCGGACGCCCTCGAGGCGCTGGTCTTGGTAGTGCACCTCTCCGGTAAGCGCGTTGAGGCAAGAGAGGAAGGCGTCGTTGCTCTTACCCACGTACAGCCGCTCGCCCGAGAGCACTGGCGAGGGCACGTAGGGGGCGCTCTTGCGCACGCTCCAGACGACGGCAGGCGTGTCGGTAACGTCCCCGCGCGCGGTCAGCTTCACCGCCTGGATCGCGTTCCCACGGAAGCCGCTGGCGAGGTAGACCATCCCGTGGCCGATGACGGGCGTGGGGATCACGTTCTCCGTTAGCCCGGCGGCCTCCCAAATCACCTCGCCGGTCGCGGGGTCGTAGCTGCGGGTGCGACCGGCGGCGGCGACGATGGCCTGTAGGCGGCCCTCGACCGTGACGATGATGGGGGTCGACCAGGAGGAGCGCTCCTCGCGGGGCCGGCGCCAGCGCTCCGTGCCGGTGCGGGCGTCGAGCCCGACGATGAACGAACTCTCCTCGTGGTCCCAGGTGACGAGGAGGGTGTCCCCGGCGAGGGCTGGGGAGGCACCTTCGCCGAACGTGCCGCGGGTGCGCATGTCGCCGAGGTCCTTTTCCCAGACCTTGTTCCCCTGTAGGTCGTAGCAATACACCCCGCGGGAGCCGAAGGAGGCGTAGAGACGGGTGCCGTCGGTAACGGGCGAGCCGGAGGCGAAGCTGTTGGTGGCATGCTTGCCCTCGTGGGGCACCTCGCGGCGGGCGGTACGCTGCCAGACCGTCGCGCCGGTGGCGCGGTCGAGGGCGAGGACGATGAACTCGTGGAAGCGGGTGGGGTTGGGGCCGCCGCCGAAGCCCGGGGGGCCTCCGCGCTTGCCCTTGCCGTCGCGGCCGGGGCCCTTACCTGGGGGCGGCGGGGTCGGCTCGGCGGCGGCGGGCCGGGCGGGACCCTCCTCGGTCGTCTCGACGGCGGTGAGCAGGTAGAGGCGGTCGCCCCAAACGATGGGGGTGGAAAACCCCAGGCCGGCGACCGGCACTTTCCAGGCCACGTTGCGGGTCTCGCTCCAGACGAGCGGCGGCGTGGCGCCGGGGGCGGTGCCGTCGTTGGCGGGGCCGCGCCAGACTGGCCAATGCGGGGCGGCAGCCTTGGTGGGGGTGAGAGCGAGGGTGGCGAGTGCGAGGAGCAGGGTGGGGTGGCGCATGGGCGGAAGGAGCTGGCGGGAGCGTGAGGACCCGGGGACGTGGGTCAAATCCGGCGGCGGGAACCGCCCGGAAAAACCGTTTCCCCGCTTGAGTGGCGCCGGGGTTGTCCGCAGCCTGCGGCGTCCTATGAACCCCAGCGCCTCCGCCCCCAGCCCGCTGAACCGCACCGCGTGGCTCATCTGCATCATCGCCGCGATTGGCTTCGCGTTCGATATCTACGAGCTGCTAATGCTCCCGTTGATCATCAAGCCGGCGATGGCCTCGCTGAGCGCGCCGCTGGTGGAGCAGCTAGTAGCGAGTGGGATGGAGCGGGCGCGGGCCGCGGCGCTTTGGTCGCCCGGCGGCGAGGAGTACGTGAAGTGGGCGCGGACCCTGTTTTTTGTCCCGGCGATCGCGGGTGGCGTCTTCGGCCTGCTGGGCGGGTACCTCACGGACCTGCTGGGGCGGCGGCGGGTACTCACCTTCAGCATTTTGTTGTACGCCTTCGCGGCGTTCGCGGCGGGGTTCGCAACCTCCCTCGAACAACTGCTTTTCTACCGCTGCCTCGTCTTCATTGGGGTGTGCGTCGAGTTTGTGGCGGCGGTGGCGTGGCTGGCGGAACTGTTCACCAATCCGGTGCAGCGCGAAAAGGTGCTCGGCTACACCCAAGCGTTCTCGTCTTTTGGTGGCCTGTTGGTGGCGGGAGCAAATATCATCGCGGCCAAGTGGGCGGCTGACCTGCCCGCGATCCATGGCGGCCACGAGGCGTGGCGCTACACTCTGATCTCAGGCGTCTTCCCAGCGCTGCCCCTCATTCTCATCCGCCCGTTCCTGCCCGAATCGCCCATCTGGCAGCGCAAGCGGGAGAGCGGTACCCTCCGCCGCCCGAGCATCAGGGCGCTATTTGCGCCCGAGCTGCGCAAGACCACCATCCTGACCACGTTGGTGTTCGCTTCCAGCTACGGCATTGCATTTGGCGCGATCCAGCAGCTCCCGCAGATCCTCGGTGCCCAGCGGCTTGGTACTCCGGTGGAGGCCGGCCACTCGGCCGTAATCGCGGTCGCGAAGGAGAAGGGTGGCGCGGCGCTCGCGGCGGCCAAGGCCGCGGGTAAACCTGATCCGGTCGCGCAGCGTGAGCAGCGACAGGCGGCCGGCAACGCGAGCGACCAGTTGGTGGCCGGGGTCACGCTCTGGCAGGAGATCGGCGGCCTCGCCGGCCGCTTCGCCCTCGCGATGCTTGCCGTCGCCATCGTCTCCCGGCGAACCCTGCTGCGACTCTTCCAGATTCCCGCCCTGCTTTTCGTCCCGCTCTACTTCTGGTGGGTCTCCACCCAGCTCGGGGACCCCGGCAGTCTCACGCCGATCAAGATTGGCATTTTCATCGCCGGGTTCCTCACAGTGGCGCAGTTCAGCTTCTGGGGGAACTACATCCCGCTGGTATTTCCGGTGCACCTGCGCGGCACCGGCGAGAGCTTCGCGGCCAACATCGGCGGCCGCGTCATTGGCACGGCCGCGGCCTGGATCACCCTCACTCTTTCCGCCTCCGACAAGCCCGATCCCGCGCGGGTCGCCCTCGTGGGTGCCTGCGTGGCCGGGGCCTACGTGCTGGCCGGGGCGCTCCTCACTCAGTTCCTGCCGGAGCCGAAGTCCGAGGCTGAGAAGGAGTGATCCGTCGCCGGTCCGCGATGCCGCTGCGCTGCGTCGGCCTTGGCGAGGTACTCTGGGACCTGCTCCCTTCCGGGCGGCAACTCGGGGGCGCTCCGGCGAACTTTGCCTTCCACGCGGCCGCCCTCGGCGCCGAGGGTCGCGTCGTCTCACGGGTGGGGAACGACGAGCTGGGGCGCGCCCTGCTGGACCGCTTGCGCGAACTCGGCCTGCCCCGCGACGCGATCGCGGTCGATCCGGCCGCTCCCACCGGGACGGTCTCGGTGGCGATGGAAGCCGGCGGGCATCCCCGCTACACCATCCACGAGGGCGTGGCGTGGGACCGCCTCGAGGCCGGGCCCGCCGGCCGCGCCGCGTTGGCGGCGGCGGACGCGGTGTGCTTCGGCTCGCTGGCCCAGCGGACCTCCGGCGCGCGGGCGGCGATCGCCGCCCTGCTGGACGCCACCCCGGCGACGGCGCTGCGGATCTTCGACGTCAACCTCCGCCAGCACTACCATTCCCCGGAAGTCCTGCGCTCGTCCTTGGCGCGAGCCAACGTGCTCAAGGTCAACGAGACTGAGCTGCCGGTGCTGGGGGCACAGCTGGGGTTGCCCGCCGAGGAGCGGGCGGCCTTGGCGGCCTTGGCCGCGGCGTATCCCTTGCGGGCGGTGATCCACACCCGGGGCGAACGCGGCAGCCTCGCGCTGGTCGACGGCGCGTGGGTGGAGCATCCGGGCGTGCGGGTCGAGGTGGCAGACACCGTGGGGGCGGGCGATGCCTTCACGGCGGCCTTCGCGTTGGGGCTGCTCCGGGCCTGGGCGCCGGCGACGATTCTTGAGCGGGCGACCGAGGTGGCGGCCTTCGTCTGCACGCGGCGCGGGGCGACGCCGGAGCTTCCGCCCGGGCTGACCGCTCCGTTCCGGGGCTGAAGCGGCCCCGCGCGGCGGCGCGGCCGGAGAATGTGGTTGCCGCGGCAATTTCCCTCCGCGGATAGTCCGCCTCCCCCCTTCCTCCCATGAAAAACGTACGTCTCGGCATCGTCGGTCTGGGCAACATCGGGCGTTTCCACGCCGGTTACCTGCTCGAGAACAAGGTGTCCCGTTGCACCCTCACCGCCGTCAGCGACGCCTTCGCGCCCGGCCTCGAGGCCTACAAGGGTCGGTCTGGGCTGAAAACCTTCACCAGCGCCGAGGAGATGATCCGTTCCGGGGAGATCGACGCGCTCGTCATCGCCACCCCTCACTTCCTGCATACCTCGCTCGGCATCGATGCGCTGCAGAACGGCCTCCACGTGATGGTCGAGAAGCCAATTTCCGCCCACAAGGCCGACGCCGAACGCCTCATCGCCTGCGCCGCCGCCCGGCCGAAGCAGGTCTTCGCCGGGATGTTCCAGATGCGCGTGGAGCCTCGCTATTTGAAGCTCCGCCAGCTGATTCAGGGCGGCGAGCTCGGCGAGCTGGTGCGGATGAACTGGATCATCACCGATTGGTTCCGCACCGAGGCCTACTACGCGAGCGGCGGGTGGCGGGCCACGTGGAAGGGCGAGGGCGGCGGCGTCCTCCTTAACCAATGCCTCCACCAGCTCGATATGCTGCAGTGGCTCTGCGGCATGCCCGCCCGCGTCCGCGGCTTCTGCCAGCTGGGCCGCTTCCACAACATCGAGGTCGAGGACAATATTACCACTTACCTCGAGTGGAAGAACGGCGCCACCGGCGTGTTTATCTCGTCCACTGGCGAGGCCCCCGGTACCAACCGCTTCGAGCTCTGCGGCACCCGTGGCAAGGTCGTCCTCGAGAACAATAAGATCCACTTCACGCGCAATGACGCGGATATGGTCCAGTTCTCCAAGACCTCCAAGAGCGGCTTCGCCAAGCCCGAGGTCTGGAATGTTGAGATTCCCTTCGACAACGCGCCGAACGCGCACTGCACACTGATCCAGAACTTTGTCGACTCGATCCTCGACGGCACACCCCTCATCGCCCCCGGTGCCGAGGGGATGGGCTCGGTTGAGCTCGCCAACGTGCTGCTGTTCTCCTCGCTGCTCGGCCAGAACGTCGAGCTCCCGATGGCCAGCGCCGCGTGGGAAAAGAAGCTCAATGAGCTGATCGCCACTTCTCGCCACGAGAAGAAGGTCGTCCAGCAGGTGGCGGAGGACTTTACGAAGTCCTTCCGCCGCTAAGGCGGGGCCGGCGCGCCCGCGGGCGGGGCTCCGCGGGCGGGGCGCGACGGGCCTCAGGGTGCGAGCGTCAGCTCGCGCAGGAGCTCGTCCGCGCGCTCGACCGCGGTCAGGACCCAGAGCAGGTAGCGGGAATCGCAGTGAATGCTGCGGGTTCTTTCGCGGTCGTGGAAGTAGTCCGAGGCCACGGTGTCGTAGGTGCCATCGAAGAGTAGTCCCACGAGCTCGCCGCGCGCGTTGAGGGTAGGGGAACCGGAGTTGCCGCCGGTGGTATCCACGTTGGAGAGGAAGTTTACGGGGACGTCCTTCAAGCGCGGATCCACGTAGGGGGAAGCAGTGCCCGCGCGGAGAGCGCGGATGGCCGCGAGCTGGGCTGCGGGCGCGCGGAAGTCGCCTTGGCCAGTGGCCTTGGCCGCCACGCCGCGGAGGGAGGTCTGCGGCAAGTAGAAGAGACCGTCGCGGCTTTCCACGCCTTTCACGGTGCCGTAGGTCACGCGGAGGGTACCATTGGCGTCCGGGGCGACGCGTCCGCCGGCTTGGGCGAGCACCGCCGCCGCGTGGACGGGGCTCAGGCGGGCGAGGCGGCCGCTGTAGTCCTTCGCCTCCGTCCGCACCTGCTCCTGCTCGGGGAACAGTGCCGCGGCTACCTGCAGCAGTGGATCCGCCGCCGCCGCGAGGGCCGCGGGGTCCTGCGCGAACAGGCCGAGGCGGAAGTCACGTTCGTAAAGGCGCGAGGCGCTGACGTGCCGCTCGACCCACGCCGCGATGGCGGCGGTCGCGGCGGCGGGTTCCTGCCCGGGCGCTAGGCCCACCAGACGGTCGAGCACGGTGAGGCGAGCTTCCGCGGGCAGCTTCGCGATGGACTCGAGGTGGTAGGCCAAGAGTGCGCGGTCGGCGCGGCGGTCGAGGTTGCGCTGGAGCCGCTCAAGGCCTTCGCGCAGGCGCGGCCAGTTGCGTTCCTGAAACTGAGGATCGCGCTCGGTATCGGGCTTGGCGGCCTCGATGGCCAGCCGGTGAAGGGTTTCGGCGGCGCCCAGGGCGGTGCCGGCCCCGGCGAATTCCCCGAGGAGCAGGTTGCGCTCGCGCAGGCGGGCGCGTTCGGCCTGCAGGGCGCCGATGCCGGGGATCGCGTGCCCGTACTCGGCCTGGCGCGTCGGGTCGGCCTCGATCCAGGCGAGCAGCTGCCGCTCCGCCGCCTCCTTCTGGGCGAGCACCCCGCCGCGCACCATCGCCGCCTCCACGCCGCGGGTCTTGGTCAGCGTGTTGTGCAGGCCACGGATCCGGGTGGAGACGCGCAGCGCCGTCTCGGGGTCCTCCGCGCCGACGCGCTCGAGCAGCGCGATCTGCTCGGGATAGCGCCGGAGCAGGCGCGGGAGGCTGAACTCGACCGTCTCGCGGATGGTCGCGAAGGAGGGGAACCGGGCGGTACGGCCGGGATAGCCGGCCACAAACACCAGCTCGCCCGGGGAGGCCCCGGCCGCTGACACCTTGAGCCAGTGGCGCGGCCGGAAGGGCACGTTGGCCGGCGCCGGCGCGGCCGGCCGGCCATCCGGCCCCACGTAGGCCCGCAGGAAGGCGAAGTCGCCCGTGTGCCGCGGCCATTGCCAGTTGTCCGTCTCGCCCCCGAAGTTGCCGATCCCCGCCGCTGGCGCGTACACCAGCCGCACATCGCGGATCTCCAGCTGCGTCACCGCCAGGTACTGCAGGCCCTCGAAGAACGAGGTCACGGTGCAGCGGTAGCCCGGCTCCCGCTCCCGCGCGGCCGTCAGCTCCTTTTGGCGCCGCTCCAGCAGGTCAAAGTAAGCCCGGCCCGTCACCTCCGTCGGGATGTTGCCCGTCACCGCCGCCGTCACGTCCTCGACCGCCACGGTCACGAACACTCGCGAGCCCGGGCCCCCGGGCAGTTCCCCCGCCCGGTCCGGCGCGAGAAAGCCGTCGACCATCAGGTTGCGGTCCGGCCTCGAGTTGAACTGGAGCTGCCCCTGCACGCAGTGGTGGTTGGTGACGATCAGGCCGTCGGGGGAGACGAACGAGGCGCTGCATCCCCCGAGCGACACGACCGCGCCGAGCGGAAAGCCGGTCAGGTCGGCGAAGGCGGCCGCGTCCCCGGTGTAGCCGAGGGCCTTGAGCTCACTGGCGAGGGCGGGCATCTGCCGCGGGAGCCACATCCCCTCCTCGGCGGGCAGGGGCGCGGCGCAGGCGACGGCGAACAGGAGGGAGCGGGTCGATCGGGGAAGACGCATCGGAGGCAAGGTCGCCGACCGTAGCGGCCGCCGGCCCCGGGTAAAGGCTGGGCCCGCCGCCGGGGTCGTTTCGGCGAATTCTTTTCATAGTCCCGCGCCGGGGCCGCTCGGGGCACGGGAGTTGCTGGAGGAGGGCGCGGGCTCGTCCGCGCCATGCCGCCCATCCTCGACAGCCGCCGCCTGCTCGCCTTCACCACCGTCGTGCGGGTGGGAAGCTTCACCCACGCGGCCCGCGAGCTGAGCCTCACCCAGTCAGCCGTCAGCCACGCCATCCGTGGGCTGGAGGATGAGCTTGGGGTAGCCCTCTTCACCCGCGAAGGCCGGGCCGTGCGGCTCACCGCGGGCGGCCGCTACCTGGCGGAACGGGCGGAGCTGATTCTCAGTGAAATGCAGACGGCTCGGACGGGCATCCAAGCCTGGGCGCGACGTCCGGACTAAGCACGCCCCCGCACGTCTTGCGGCGGAAAACTTCCTTAAGCGTTGATTTGGAGCCGGTTCCATCTGGTCAGGAACGGCTAGGGCGTTGCCCGCAAGGGCGGTGAGTCTGATTGGGCCCAAATCCTTATAAG
This sequence comes from Opitutaceae bacterium, assembly GCA_005786775.1. Lineage (GTDB taxonomy): Bacteria > Verrucomicrobiota > Verrucomicrobiia > Opitutales > Opitutaceae > ER46. The sequence goes on along the minus strand of SYDD01000091.1, from coordinate 9,565 downwards.
AACTGCAAAAATTGATTGATAAGGGGTTTAATTGTCGAATTAAGGGCCTTAGAGTCCGCGGTGTAGGCATTAGAAAGCAATAATTGAGATCCTTCGCCTTTTCGTGGTTGCAACCTTAGGTAGTAATGCAAAAAGTAACCATAAAATTGAGAAAAATAATACAATCTAAGGTTAAATTTAACCTAAAATCGCGGTTAAAGGCGAGTTTTTCGCGAGTTCAATCTCGGGCGCCCGGTTCGGAAGGCGGGCGGGCGCTACGGCTGTTGGAAAATGGCAACGTCGGGATGATTATTTCGTCGGCGAAAGTGGCGGCGATGGAGGTTCCGTTGGTTTGTTTTCTTCTGGATCGAGACGGTCGGGTGTCGTGCGCCAATGGCGCCGGTCTAGGACTGATTCGTCGGCATCGGTTGCTGGGGTGGGGCAGCTTGCGGTTGTCCGCTGGTGTCCACCCGTCGGACCGGCGGCGGTTCCGCGCCTTCCTTCACGCGGCCATTCGCGGGGGTGTACCGGAGCCGGAGGAGTTTTGGCTCCACCCCCGGCGCTCGGTGCCGCGCTGCATGCAACTGGTGGCGGCGTCGCATCCCGAGGGGTGCACGGTGGTGGCGCTCGACGTTACCTCGCGTAAGGCGGGCGAGTTGTCGCTCGGTCGGCGCAATGAGGAGCTCGCGCGGCAGGTGACGGAGGCGGAGGAGCAGTTGCGAGTGGGCCTAGCGGCGGTGGGTCGGCGGGAGCGGCAGCTCTCGGAGATTTTCGGTTCCGCGCTTGACGCGATTGTCCTGCTGTCCCCGGAAGGCAAGATTGTGCGCTTCAACCCGGCGGCGGAGCGGATGTTCGGCTGGTCCTCCCAGCGAGTGGCGGGCCAGCCGATCACGGTGCTGGTGCCGGTGCGGCATCGTTTGGCGATTCGGCAGGACCTGCGGCGGGCGGCGATCCACGGTTGCGTGCACATTTCCACCTTGCCGCCCCGGATGGCGATGCGCGCGGACGGCACGGAGTTCCCAGTCGAGGCGTCTTTCGCGCGCACGGGCGAGGGAGCCACGGCCTGCACGGTCGCCTTCATTCGGGATGTAACCGAGCGGGTGGAGGCGTTGCGCGGGATGGTGGAAAATTGGCGGGCCCTGACGGATTTCTTTGATGCGGCACCGCTCGGCCTGCTCTGGTTGCGGCCGGACGGTGAGGTCGAGCGGGTGAATGACGCTGAGCTTGAGATCTTGGGCCGCCCGCGGAGTGAGGTGATGGGTCAGCGGCTGGATGCGTTTCACGTGGAGGAAGGTGGGATCGCCGGGCTCCTGAGTGGAGTGGCCTCCGGCGAGACCCTGCTCAACCGGCGGTTTCAGGTGCGGCGGCCAGACGGCTCCCTGCGGCACGTCCTGATCGACGCCAACGGCTCGTGGCGCGAGCGGAAGCTGACCCATTGTCGTTTTTATGTCCGGGACATCACCCCGCGGGTCGACCTAGAGCGCGAGGTGCTGGCCATTGCGGAGCGGGAGCAGGAGCGGATCGGACGCGAGCTACACGACGACCTGTGTCAGCAGCTGACCGCGATCGAGTTCATGAGCGAATCGGTCGCTGGTCGGATCGCCGGCCGTGATTCCCGGGTCGCGCGCGAGTTGCGGGAGATATCGGGCCTATTGCGCTCGGCGAGCCGGCAGACGCGGGATATCGCCCGAGGGCTGTCCCTGAACGCGGTGTTGCACCGCGGCGGCTTGGCGGCGGCGTTGAAGGATTTCGCACAGCGGATCCGCAAGATGTACCACTGCCGCTGCCGCTTCACTAATCAGACGGAGGTGGTGATTGCGGATCCGTTGTTGTGCACCAACCTGTTTCGGATTGCGCAGGAGTCGGTGGCGAACGCTTTACGGCATGGCCGGGCCACCCGCCTCGAACTGGTACTAGCCGAGGGCGGTGGCGATCTAGTGCTGAAGGTCGTGAACAACGGCCGAACCCTCCGGGCGAACAAGGGTTCCGGGATGGGTCTCCGGATCATGCGGTACCGGGCTGGCGTGATCGGCGGCCGGCTGGAGCTGGTGCCCCGGGCCCGTGGGCTGGCCGTCGTCTGTACCGTCACCGACGCAATCACCGTCGCCCGCGGCCGAGCTCTCGTTTCCTGATGAAAGACCACCCTTCTGCTCCCCGCGCCGCGGCCGCTAAGCGCATATTAGTGGTGGATGATCATCCGATGACCCGCCACGGCGTGGCGAGTCTCCTGCAGCAGCAGCCTGGCCTGAAGGTCTGCGGCGAGGTCGATTCCGCCCGCGCGGCGCTCTCCGCGGTGCGCGCGGAGACGCCAGACCTGGTGGTGGTGGACCTGAGCCTGGGGGAGCGGAGCGGGTTGGAGCTGATCAAGGACCTCCATGCGCTGCACCCGAAGGTTCCCGTGCTGGTCTTTTCGATGCACTACGAGAGCTTGTACGCGGAGCGGGCTCTGCGGGCGGGCGCGCGCGGTTACCTGATGAAGAGCGAGGGCGCGGCTCCGTTGATCGCGGCCGTCCGAGCCGTGCTGCAGGGGAAGGTCTACCTCAGCGAGGCGATGCGGGACCGCGCGGTGCACCGCTTCTCCCGCGGTGCGGCGCAGGCCCCCCGGGACAACGCGAGCCTGTTGAGCGATCGCGAGCTAGAGATCTTCGAGCTGATTGGCCGTGCCCAAAGCACCCGGCAGATTGCCCGCCGACTTCGCGTGAGCGTGAGCACGGTCGAGACCCACCGCTCGCACCTCAAAGAGAAGCTGGGCCTGAGCAACTCCACGGAACTCGTGCACGCCGCCGCCAGCTGGGGCGGAGGAGGCGCGCCGTGAACCGGCGCCTCATGGTTTCCGCGAGGGGGCGCTCGCCGGGGGCACGATTCACGGGCGAGCGGCCCTCTGCTATAACAGGGTGATGAAAGATAACGTGTCGATCGCTTGCCCGAGTTGCCCGCCGCTGCCCGGGGCGGTTGGCAGCGTGGCGGATTGGCCCATCGAGCCGCGGTTGGCCTGCCCCCTTGGGCGCGCCACCCGGCTGATTCCCGTCTCCCGCCGGGACGGCTTGGTCGAGTGCCGGCCGGCGCAGACGGGGCACTGCCCGAACTTTATGTCTTTCGGCGGCGGGTTCTTTTGCCGGGCCCACCTTGGGGTGGCTGCGGAGAACGGTTCGCGCCAGCCGTGACCTTTATGCCCTCCCTCGCTCCCGTCCGTCCGTCGCCCCTGGGCCTCCGTCCCCGTCGCCCCATCTCTTTTCCCTCCGCTCCCGCCATGCCCACCCTCGCCGCACCCGTTCCCGAGGTCCTGCAGGAACAGCCCGGCACCGCCGTGCTCCCCGTCGAGACCCTCCAAGTTCTTATCGGTTTTGACGACCAACCTGCCTTCCAGCGCGCGATGCGCCTCTGCGTGCGCGTGTTCAGTGAGTTTGACGGCGGCCTCGACGTGCGGCCCGTGCCGTGGAACTTCAGCTACCTCACCCTGCCCGAGTGGCGCGCGCTGGCGGCGGTAGACGCGGCGGCGGCGGACATCGTCATCGTGGCAGCCTCGCGGGTGGACGACCTGCCGTCCGGGATGGAGGACTGGGTAGAGCTTTGCCTCGCCACGCCCCGCACCACGACCGGGATGCTGGTCGCGCTGGTGGGCGATCCGGCGGACCACGGTGCCGGGCCGACGCGCGTGAGGACGTTCCTCCGCGAGGTGGCCGAACGCGAGGGATTCTCCTTCCTGGCGCCCTGAGCCTTCTGATGCGTGGGCAGAGTCAGGCCGCGCCCCGCTGAGCCGCCGGCCACCACTGGTAGAGAAAGAAGTAGACCAGCACCCCGGTCACGCTCACGTAGTACCAGATCGGGAAGGTCCAGCGCGCCCAGCGCCGGTGGCGCTCAAAATCCCCCTGCAGCGCCAGCCAGAAGGTCCGCGGCACGAGGTACGCGATGGCGATCGCCAGCAGGATGTGGCTGATGAGCATCGTGTAATACACGGTCGCGATCGGCCCGGTGCCCCCGAACGGCGTGTGCACCCCCCGGACCAGGATCTTGTGGGCCACGTAGCCCACCAGGAACACGGCCGACACCGCTCCCGCGGAGAGCATCGCCGCCCGGTGGCGCGCCAGCGCCGCGGACCGCGCCGGTCCCGCCGGTTGCCGCAGCGCCTGCCGGATGAAGACGAAGCCGAAGGTCATCAGGACCGTGGCCAGCGCGTTCAGGCCGGCGTTGAAGGCGGGGATGTCGTGGAGGCTCATCGGAAGATCAGGCGGTCGGCGACCAGCGAACCCAGCACCAGCGGAAGGTAAAGGATCGAGGTCAGAAATAGGCGGCGCGCCGCGCGGTCACGGCCGTCGGGGCGCAGGAAGACGATCGCGCGCCACAGGAACCAGCCGCCGCCCAGGGCTGCGACGCTTCCGTACAGCCAGGTCGCGAGGCCCCAATACACCGGGAGCACGCTGACCACGCCCAGCGCGATCGTGTTCACCAGCGCCCAGAGGGCGACCTTGCCGCCGGCCTCGTCGCGCACCGGGAGCATCGGGAAGTTGACCGCCGAATAGTCGCGCCGGTAGGTCCACGCCACGGCCATGAAGTGCGGGATCTGCCAGAAGTAGAGGATGGCGAAGAGGATCCAGCCCAGCGTGCTCACCCGGCCCTCGCCGGCGCTCCAACCGATCAGCGGCGGGAACGCGCCCGCCACCGCGCCGATCTCCGTGCTCCAGACCGACCAGCGCTTGGCCGGGGTGTACCACGCGAGGTACGAGACCAGGGTCAGCAGCGTGAACAGCGCCGCCAGCCGGTCGACCCGGCCGAACAGCAGGAACAGCGCCACGATGCACATCAGCGAGCCGAGGACGAAGGCCGAACCGGTCGGAACCTTCCCCGCCGGGATCGGCCGGTCCGCGGTCCGCGCCATCCGCGCGTCCGTCTCGTGCTCCAGCCATTGGTTCAGCACCGCCACCCCGCCGGCGGCCAGCCCGGTTCCCACCAGCAGCCAGCAGACCTCGGCCAGATTGGAGGCGGGGCGCGCGGCGTAATAGCCAACCAGCGCCGTGAGGACCGAAAGCAGGCTCAGCCGCGGCTTGGTGAGGGCCAGGTAATCGCGGAACGTCGCGGCGGCCGGCGCACTCATCCGCGGGAGGGGGTGGCCAGGGGCGCCGGCCCGTCCAGCTGGTCGCGGTGGGCGACCCACGTGAGCCAGAAGGTGACGGCCAGGGTGAGGGCGCCGATCACGACGTGGCCGGTGGTCATCTCGGGCCGCCGCAGCGTCCAGATGACCATCGCCCCCAGCAGGATCTGCAGCACCAGCAGGCTGACGAGGGCGGCGGCCCCGGCGCGCATCGCCGGCCCGGACGCGGGATCGCGGCGGATCGTCCACGCGAACCAGGTGAGCGCGACGGCGAGGATCACGGCCATCACCCGGTGGGCGAAGTGGATTCCGATGCGGAAATCCCATACCGCGGGCAGCAGCGCGTTGTCCGGCGGGGGCGTGGAGAAGGGGAAGCTGCCGATGGAGAGCCCGGCGTTGTTGTGCCGCATCGTCGCGGCGATCGCGAGCTGCACCAGCAGCAGCCCGCAGCAGACGATGCCCGCGCGGCGCACCCGCGGCCCGAACGGGGCCGTGGTCTCGATCCAGCGGCGCGTCAGGGCGACCGCGATCCCGATCAGGAGGCAGACGTAGACCTGCGCGAGGATGCCGTGCGGGATCCGCAGCATCTCGCCGACCGACATCGTGATGCCCGGCACCTTGAGCTCGTGCAGGAGGACCCGTTTGCCGCCGATGAGGCCCTGCAGGATCACGATGCCCAGCGCCCAATAGCCGAGGCGCCGTAGCCACGCCCGCTCCTCGCGCCGCCACAGCCAGAAGGCGAGACCCATCGTGATCAGGCCCATCACGGCCCCCGTCAGGCGGTGCGAGTGCTCGGCGAACATCGACAGGTCCGAGAGCCAGCCCTCCGGGTTGATTGACCCGTTGGACAGCGGCCAATCCGGGAACGCCATCCCCGCGTTGATGCTGGTGGTGAAGGCTCCGAGCGTGACCAGCAGGAAGACCCACACCGAGCCGGCCGCGGCGAAGGCGGCGAGCGCGGGATGGTGGATGGTGGTGCGGCGGGCTCCGGTTTCAGCGGCCATACGGGTGCGGTCGGGTAGATGAAGCGGGGCGTGCCCGCGCCGCAAACCCTTTGACAATTTTGTCCCCCGCCGGATCGGTTTAGTAGATGCCCGCGTGTCGCCTATTCATCTGCCTGGGCCTGCTGGCGGCCGCGCTGGCCGGCTGCCGCCCCGCCGCGGAGGCCCCGGTCGCCCGCCCTGGCGAGGTTCGGCACCCCCTCACCGGCGTCATCCTCAAGGTCGAGGCCGAGCGGGGCGTGCTGATCGTCCAGCACGAGGAGATCAAGGGCTACATGCCCGCGATGACGATGGAACTGGCCGTGGGCCCGGAGGAGTTGGCCGTGGCGCGCGCGGGCCGGCGCATCCGGGCCGACCTCGTGGAGGGCGCGGATGGTGTCCACCGGTTGGAGCGGATCTGGCCGGATGACACCACGACGGAGGCCAAGGCGGTCGCCGCGGCCGCGCTCCAGTTGCGGCAGGACACGCACACCCGGGGCCGGCACCCTTACCGTGAGGTCGGGGAGGTCACGCCGGACTTCGCCCTGCTGGATCAGGACGGGCGGGTCGTGCAGATGGCGCGTTTCCGGGGCAAGCAGGTCCTCCTCAACTTCATCTTCACCCGCTGCCCGGTGGCCACGATGTGCCCGGCGGCGACGGCGAAGATGATCACCGCGCAGCGCCTCGCGCGGGAGGCGGGGGTGGGAAATCTCGAGCTGGTTTCTATCACCCTCGATCCCGCCCACGACACCCCCGGGGTCCTGCACGCCTACGCCGCCGTCCGGGGCATCGACACCGCCAATTTCTCCTTTCTCACCGGCCCGGTCCAGGCGATCCGCGACCTGCTGGCCCAGTTCGGGGTCAGCACCCAGTTCCAAGGGGACATCCTCCAGCACACCCTCGCGACGGTGCTGATCGCGCCCGACGGGCGCATCGCGCACCGCACGGACGGGAGCCAGTGGGATCCCGAGGAATTCGTCCGCCGCCTTTCCCGCTGATGTCCACCGCCGCCTCCGCTCCGCCGCTTTCCCGTCCGCCCTTCGCCTGGGGCCAGTTTTTCGCGCTCACCGCGGGGGCCGCTGCGGTGTTCGCGCTGTTGCGGCTCATCCCGACGGGCAGCGACCTCAACCATATGGACTTCCGGGTCGACGCGAAGGGCGGCCAGGCGATCGAGTTCTGCGACCCGCTCAACCCGCAGTTCATTCCCGTGGTCGCGGTGAAGTCTCCCGTCGTGATGGAGGTCGCGCCGGCCGTCCCGCCGGTCGCCGGCCGCGCGGTCGCGGCCGTGGTCACGCTGAAGACCGCGCGCGGGAAGGCGATCGGCCCGGAGGACCTCCAGGTGACGCACACCCGGCGCCTGCACCTGCTGGCCGTCGACCCCACGCTCGCGGATTACCAGCACCTGCATCCCGAGCCCGGCGCGCGGCCCGGGGAGTGGGCCTTCACCTTCACGCCCGCGCGGCCCGGGACTTACCGGATCTTCGCGGACTTCACCCCGACCGCTACCGGTCGGGGGCTTTACGCGAGCGCGGATGTCGCGGTGAGCGGGGAACCCGGGGCCGCCGCGGCGCCCGCACCGATGCCGGTCGCCGCCGGGGAGGCGTTGACGCGGGACGGCCACCGCTTCGCGCTGACCGTGCGCCCCGCGCCCGCGCGGCCGGGCCAGCCGCTGGACCTGCGCTTCGGCGTGGAGCGGACGGACGGGGCGGCGTTCGCCCTCGGGGAGGTGATGGACGCCTTCGCGCACCTCGTGGCCTTCGACGCGGAGCGCTCCGGCTTCGCGCACCTGCATCCGGTCGTGACCGGCCCGGCGCGGCCCGGGCCCGCGCCGCGGACGGAGCTCGACTTCAAGCTGACCATTCCGCGCGCCGGCCGTTACACCATCTGGGCGCAGCTGAGCCTCGACGGCCGGGAGGTGTTCGTGCCGTTTCAGTTGGAAGTGAAATGAAGGCCGGCAGCCCGGAACGGCGCCTTGGCGGGGCGTGGGAGCGCCGGGTGCCGCCGCTGCTGGCGTGGTTGGTGGCGGCGGGCGCGGTGTGGGTCTTGGGGCGGTGGTGGCCGGCGCCGGATTGGGGTGGGGTGGGTGCATCCGCGGTGGCCGGTTTGCTGGTGGTTGCCGGAGGCCTGCTCGCGGGGGCGGGCGTGTGGCAATTCCGCCGGGCGGCGACGAGCCTGAGCCCGTTTGCGGGGGCGGGAGTGCGCGTGCTGGTGGTGGACGGGGTGTACGGGTGGACGCGCAACCCGATGTACCTGGGGCTGGCGTTGGCGCTGGCGGGGGTGGTGGTCTGGCGGGGGAGTTGGGCCGCGGTGGCGCCTTGGCCGCTGTTCTGCGCCTATCTGCAGCGTTTCCAGATCCGGCCGGAGGAGCGGGACCTCTCCGTCGCGTTCGGCGCGGAGTTCGCGGCCTACCAGGCGCGGGTCGGCCGCTGGGGCGGGCGACGCGGGCGGAAGCGCTGATCAAGACGGCTGAGGAGGTGCCGCGCGGCCGGGCCCTGCTCGGGCGGGGCCCGGTACAGGCGCGTTGAGCAGCGCGAACCGGTTTGGATGGGTTGGGTTCCGGGTGGTCCGGTTCGAGCGCGCGCGCAGCGCTTGTGCGGCGCGTCCACTGACGTCCCAGTGGACCTGATCCGCGCGGCGAATTCCCGGAGCCTTTGGAGGGCGTCCGGTCTTTGGCGTTGCGGGATCCAGTGGGCGCGGGCCCGGGCCGCGCAAACCGGGAAGCGCCGTTGACGCGATTCCGCGGAACGTTTTTCTCCCGGGTCAGCGCGTTCCCGCCGCCCCGGCGCTTTCCCCGGAATACCCCGCCCCTCCCCCTATGCCCTCCAAGGTGCTGATCGTCGTCGGCGATGCCACGGAGACCGTGGACACGCTGTATCCCTACTACCGGCTGCAGGAGGGCGGTTTCGAGCCGGTGGTGGCGGCGCCGGAGAAGCGGCGTTACCAGATGGTCCTGCACGAGATCAAACCGGGTTGGACCATCACGAAGGAGTGGGAGGGTTACACGATCGAGGCGGACGTCGCGTTCCGGGACGTGCGGCCGGAGGAGTACGCGGGGATCTTTTTCAGCGGGGGCCGGGCGCCGGAGTACATCCGGGACGATCCGGACCTGATTCGCATCACGCGGTGGTTCTTCGCGCAGAACCAGCCGGTGGCGAGTGTCTGTCACGGCTGCGAGATCCCGGCGCGCGCGGGTTGCCTGTCGGGCCGCCGGATTGCGGCGGTGGCCAAATGTCGCTTCGACGTGGAGGTCTGTGGCGGGATCTTTGTGCCGGAGCCGTGCGTGGTGGACGGCAACCTTGTCAGCGGCCGCACCTTCCACGACCACGGCCGCTATATGGGCGCGTGGATGCGTCTCCTGGAGGAGGAACGCGCCCGGCGGGAGTCGGCGCGCTGACGCTGCGGGCTTAGGCCTCGTTGGCGCGGAGCACCCGGAGCATGTTCCCGCCGATGATCTTCCGGATGTCGTCGTCCGAGTAACCGCGTTGGACCAGGCCCACGGTGAACAGCGGCCAGTTGG
>SYDD01000090.1 GCA_005786775.1 Opitutaceae bacterium | reverse complement strand
TGGCGGGGGCGGTTCCTCGACGCCCTGACCACGTGGGAGGAACGCGCGATGACGCCCGCCCGCCCGCTCGGCGAGGCCGTGACGACGCTGCCCGGATGGACGCCGTTCGCGCGGGCCGAGGCCGGCGCGGCCGAGGTGCCCCATCTGTTCCGCGGCCACCTCGCGGGCGCGGACGGCGTGCCGGTCTTCCGCTACGAGGCCGGTCCGCTGCAGGTGGAGGACACCCTCCGTCCCGAGGACGGAGGTGGAGGTTACCGCCGCACGCTGCGGGTGCGCGGCGGCGGCCCGGGCTGGCTCTTCCGCGGCGCGGCCCCCGGAGCGACGCCCCGTCCCGTCGCGTTCGACGCCGCCGGCGAGGCCCGGATCGAGGAGGTGCTGCCATGAGCGCCGCCCGTTTTCCCCGCAGGGGAACCGGCGGGTTTCCGTCCTGGTCGCGCTGGCTCGTTGGGATCGCGCTGCTGGCCCCGGAATTGTCCGGAGCGGAGCCGCCGGTGCCCTACGAGGTGGCGGCGTACCGCCTCCCGACCGAGAGCAAGTTCGAGGTGAGCGGCATCGCGCTCCTGCCGGACGGCCGGGCCGCGCTCACCCTGCGCAAGGGGGAGATCTGGATCCTAGAGAACCCGCTCGAGGACCCCGCGCGCGCCCGCTTCCGCCGCTTCGCGACGGGACTGCACGAGCCGCTCGGCCTGACGTGGCGGGACGGCGCCTTGTACACGGCCCAGCGCAGCGAGGTCACGCGGATCGCCGACCGCGATGGCGACGGCGTCGCCGACCTGTACGAGACCGCGGCCAAGGGCTGGGGCCTCTCCGGCAATTACCACGAATACGCCTACGGCCCGGTGTTCGACCGTGAGGGCAACCTCTGGGTCACGCTGAATGTCACGATCGGCGCCCCGGCCAAAATCGAGGGCCACCGGCCGGCCGGCCCCCTCTGGCGCGGTTGGGCGATGCGGCAGGCGCCCGGCGGGGAGTTGCGGCCGGTCGCGGCCGGGTTCCGCTCGCCGTTCGGGCTCGGGATCAATCTGGCGGGCGACGTGTTCGCCACGGACCAGCAGGGCAACTGGTGGGGCACCTGCCCGCTGATCCACGTGCAGCCGGGCAGGTTCTACGGGCACGCCGATTCCATCCCTGACACGCGCCGACCGGAGTCGCCCGTCCGCGATCCCGGGCCGCTGCCCGCGGGCCTGACCGTGGTGGAGGCGGCGGAGCGGATCCCGGGCTTCGCCCTGCCCGCGGTCTGGTTCCCCTACGCGAAGATGGGGCAGAGCACCACCGGCATCGTCTGTGACACGACCGGCGGCGCGTTCGGACCGTTCGCCGGCCAGCTTTTCGTCGGTGACTTCACCCTCGCGCAGGTAAACCGGGTCTTCCTGGAGAAGGTTGAGGGCGAGTACCAGGGCGCCTGCTTCCCCTTCCGGGACCAACTCCAGTCGGCGGTCCTCCAGATGGCGTTCCTGCGCGACGGCTCGATGATCGTGGGCGAGTCCAACCGCGGCTGGAACTCCCTCGGCTCCCGCTCCTTCGGGCTGGAGCGGATCCGCTGGACCGGCGTCGTTCCGTTCGAGCTCCAGCGGATGGAGGCGACACCTGACGGCTTCCGGCTCACCTTCACCGAACCGCTGGCGGCCGGCGCGCCCCCCGGGCCCGCGCTCTTCACCCTGAGCAGCTACACTTACCTGTACCGCCAGAATTATGGCAGCCCGGAGACGGGGACCCGGCCGGTGGTGGTCGAGGACGTCGCGCTCAGCGCGGACCGGCGGAGCATCACGCTGCGCTGCGGCGGCCTGCGGCGCGGCCACGTGCATGAGCTGGTCCTCGGGGCGTTGCGCTCCGCGAGCGGCCAGTCGCTGCGGCACGACCGCGCCTACTACACCCTCAACCGGATCCCGGGGCGCGGGCGCTGAACGTCGCGCCGGTCAGGCCACGTGCCCGGGGGGGAGCTCGGTCCCGAATTGCGCCCGCCGCCGCCGCGCTTCGCTGAAACTCACCAGCCGGCGCCGCCGTTCATCCCAGAGGTGCAGGCGCAGCGCGCGCAGGCTCCGACGGAGCGTGAGCGGCCGCACTGCGCGGAAGATCGGGTGCGAGTGATGGCAGCGCTCGAGATTGTAGTTCGGGATCCGCGGACTCAGATGGTGGATGTGGTGGAATCCGATGTTGCCCGAGAACCACTGGAGTACTTTGGGTAGTCGGTAATAGGAACTGCCCTGCAGCGCCGCCGTGGTGTAGTCCCACTCCTCGCCTCGCCCCCAGTAAACCTCGTCGAACTGGTGCTGGACGTAGAATAGCCACACCCCAATCGCGCCACCGACCACAGAAATCGTGAGCTGGATGAGCAGGTAAGGCTTCCAGCCAAACCACCAGACGAGCAGGGCGACCATCGCCGCGATCGCGGCATTCATCCGCCAGACTGACCGTCGTTCCACTTTCCGCGCACCCGCCGACGGGATCCGCTCGCGGAGGAGAAAGAGAGGGGCTGGCGCGAGGAAGAAAAGCACGAGCGGGTGGCGCGCGAGCCGGTAGGCCAGCCGCCGCCAACGCGGAGCCGCGAGGTACTCCCGCACGGTCATCGTCCAGATATCGCCCACCCCGCGACGATCGAGGTCGCCCGAACTCGCGTGATGCAGCGAATGCTCCCAGCGCCAGTGATGGTAGGGCGTGAAGGTCAGCATTCCGCAGACGAACCCCACCGCGTCATTGGCCGCGCGGGACGCGAAGAAGGAGCCGTGCCCGCAGTCGTGGAAGATGATGAAGACCCGGACGAGCAGTCCGCCCGCCAGCACCGCCAGGGCCGCGGTCAACCAGAAGGACACCGCGAGGCTCCAGTGCATCAGCGCCCACAGCAGGAGGAAGCCGCCGACCGTGTTGAGGACCTGCCAGAGCGCGCGGGGCAGCGAGGGTTGCTGGAACCGGGCGACAATGGCCTTCCATTCCGCGACGCTCGGCGGGGAATTCGGTGTCACTGCGGGGGCGACTTTTTCCGGGAATGCCACGCCCTAGGTTGTCCGCCCCGCGCCCGGTTGCAAGCGTCCGCGCCACCTGGTCCCGCAACCGGCCTCGCCCGCGGTCAGAAGCCCACGTTGGTGGTGACCGCGAGGTTCCGCGGGGTGTACTGGTGCGCGAAGTACCGGATGGCCCCGTTGGTGTTGCGCGGGAGCGCCAGCACCTGCTGGCGGTCGAGCACGTTCGCGAGGTTCAGCTGGACCGAGCACTGCAGGCGCCGGCCCACCCGAAACGGATAGACCGCGAACGCGTTGTGCAGCATCCGGTCGGGATAGTAGAAGATCTTCCGGCGCCCGGCGTCCGCCGCGTCGGTGTACATGTAGGCCCGGAAGCCGTCCTGGAAGACAGTGGTCAGGCCCAGCACAAGGCCGCGCAGCCGGCCCGCGCCCACCTGGAAGCGGTTGATCACGCTGAGGGCGTTCTCCGCGTAGCCCGTCGTGACCTCGCCCGCCCGGCGCACGATCACGGTGGCGGCCGGGGGGGTGAAGCCGAGCTGGTGCGCGGAGATGGGCAGGCCCGAGCGGTCGGTGCCGACGCCCGACGTGCGCAGGCCGAGGGTCTGCGCGTTGAGGATCTGGCCCGAGTCGGGATCCAGGGTCGCGAAGTACGGGCCGCCGCGCTCGCGCAGCATCGCCAGCGAGAGCGGCACCTGCGGGCCGTCCGGCGCCCGCGGGTCGGTCGGCACCAGCAGCGGGGTCAGCGCCCCGGAGCCCGCGGCCCGGACCGCCACCACGCTCTGCCCGCCGGAGGTCGTGGTGTGGAACTCGTCGTTGTAGAACACGGGCGCGCTGACGTCGCTCCGCTCGGCGCCGTTCGCCTGCGTAAAGCTGAGCGTCACCTGCCACGGCCGCAGTGGGCGCAGCGAGATGCCGGCGCTGAGCCCGTCCGAGACCTTGTCGAAGAGGAAGGACGCGCCGCCGTTGCGCCCGTTGATGCCGTCGGGGTCGATCACGTTCCGCAGGGTCCCGAGCGAGCCGACGAAGTTGCGCCCGGTGGTCCGATAGTAGGTGAGGTTGCCGGAGACGCGGTGGTCCCAGAGCGAGAGCTTGAGCCCCGCCTCGCGGGTCTCGCCCGAGCCCAGCGGCAGGGGGTTGTTGTAGAGGTCCGTGTCGGCGGTGAAGTTGATCTTCGCGTTGGTCGCGTAGCTCACGTAGCCGCGGATCCCCTTCACCGGGGTGTCGATGACGGCGCCGAGGGTCTGGCTGCGGTAGTCGACGGGCCCGCGCCGGATGCCCGTGGTGACGCGCAGCGTGTCGGCCTGCTCGAAGCGGAAGCCCGCCATCGTCTCGATCCGGCCCCGCCAGAACGAGCTCGCGAGGCTGAGGCCGCGGCTGCGCTCGGTGACATCATCGATGAAGTAGCTGCCGGCGGGCTGGCCGGTCGCGGCGTCGAGGGCGCCGGAGAGGCCGAGGGGGTTGCGCGCGGTCGGCGGCACCGCGCCGGCGTACCGCTGGGGCTGCAGCCGGTAGCTCCGGCCATTGGGGTGGCGGACGAGGTCGGAGGGCCAGCGGATCCCGCCGAGCAGGGAACGCGGGAAGGCGGGCCACCAGGCCGCGGGCATCAGGTTCCGGCCGGCGTCCGTGCCGCGGATGTTCGCGAGGTTCTGGATTACCGCCCCGCCGGCATCGAGCTCGTAGAACCGCTGACTGTCGCCGCCGATGGTCCACGACTCCTGATCGGAGAGGAACGCGTTGAGCCGGTGGTCGCCCCAGCGCCCGAGGTCGCGCCGGCCCGCGGCGGTCAGCTTGTAGCCGCGGGCCCCGGTGTGGGTCTTGGCCGGCTGCAGCGAGGCGTTGAAGGCCCACTCCCGCCAGGGCGCCCCGTTCGCGTCCGTCAGGAGGTTGGTGGGCGCGAGCGGATGGTACAGCGAGGTGGAGCTCGGCGCCTGCGTGAAGTTGATGCGGCTGTCGTGCCCGTACCGGAGCTGGAAGGCGAGGTCCCGCGCCGGGGTCAGGTCGACGGTCACGGCCTTCGCCTCATTGATCCAGTGCTGCCGCTGCCAGGCGCCGAAAACCGAGTCTTGGGACGCGAGCGTGAGGACGTTGCCGGTCAGCGCGGCACCGCCGTAGCCGGTGATGTAGCGGGTGACCTGATTGTCCATCGGCACGCCGTTGCTGAGCCGGAGTTCGGCGGGGGCGCGAACGGTGCCGCTCTGGGCGATGATGGCGGCCCGGGTGTAGTGCCGGTACTCGCCGAACACGTTCAGCCAGCGGAAGGGACGGAGGGTGGCGGCCACCTGGAGGCCCTGCTGGTCGAGGCCGAGGAGGGGCCGGTAGTAGCGCTCGTCCCCGAGCAGGCCGTTCACCCGCAGCGCGAACCACCGGCCGCCCGCGTTGAGGTCCATCTTGTGGCTCCACGAACCCTCCGAGTCCCAGCCGAGGGTGTATTTGAAGGCGTTGCGCCCGACGCGGGCACGCTTGGAGTTGATGACGACCACGCCGCCCGCGTCGCCGGAGCCGTAGAGGAGGTTGTTCGAGCCGCCGATGACCTCGGCGCTCTCGACGTCGAACGCGTTGAACATCGCGGTCGAGGAACGCAGGAACCCGTCGCGTCGCGGCTCGCTGATCGCGAAACCGCGGCTGGTCAGGCCGGCCGGCTGGGCCGCGTCGCCGGGCTGCATCCCGCGCTGGTCCTCCGAGCCGCCGCCGAAAAGCATCGCGCCCAGCCCGCCGTGCTCGGAGAGGAGCTTGAAGACATCGCCCCCGCCCAGCTCGGTGATCATCGTGTTGGTCAGCACCCGCGCGTCCAGCGGCGTCTTGTCCAGCGGCGTGCTGGTGCCGGTCAGCGCCGTAGTGTTGGTCGCCTGGTAGGTGTCGCTCGCGTCCCCGACGACCTCGAACGGGGAGAGCTTCACAGCCTCCGCCGTGGGCGCGGGGGCGGGCGGCTCCGCGGGGAAGGCGGGCGCGGCAACAACGATGGCGAGCGCGAGCGAGAGGAGACGCCGGGTGGGGAGGCTGCGGGGCATGGCGGGAGCGAGCGGGGTGGGGCGCCGCGGTCCGCACAGGGACGCG
>SYDD01000089.1 GCA_005786775.1 Opitutaceae bacterium | reverse complement strand
CCTTCGGACGGCATCACCTCCTCGTCCCCCGCGGGCAGGGTGATGCGGCGGTGGAGCTCGCTCCCGGCAGCGTTGCCCGGGAGCACCATCGCGCCGGACTCCGCTCCCTTCATCACCCACGCGTGGCTGTCGAGGCGCAGCCCGGCCTTCTGCTTGTCGGGTCCGTGGCACACCACGCAGTGGCGGTCGAGGATGGGACCGATCCGGTCCTGGTAAAACGTTGTCTCCGCGCCCAGCGGGGCGGCCGCGAGCAGGAAAGCCAGCGCAGTAAGGCGCGCCGAACGGTGAAAATCAGGCGAGGATCGCATCGATGACCTTGGCGGGCAGCACCCCGGTGAGACGCTGGTCGAGCCCCTGGAAGCGGAACGAGAGGCGGTTATGATCCAGCCCGAAGAGGTGCAGCATCGTGGCGTGGAGATCCCGGATATGCACCGGGTTCTTCACGATGTTGTAGGAGAAATCGTCCGTCTCGCCGAAGCTCAGCCCCGGCTTCACGCCGCCGCCCGCCATCCACATGCTGAAGCAGCGCGGGTGATGGTCGCGGCCGTAGTTCTCCGCCGAGAGCACGCCCTGCGAGTAGCACGTCCGGCCGAACTCACCACCCCACACGACTAGCGTGTCGTCGAGCAGCCCGCGACGCTTTAGGTCGGTAACGAGCGCGGCGGTCGGCTGGTCCGACTCCTCGGTCATCAGCTTGATGTTGCGCGGCAGGTTGCTGTGCTGGTCCCAGCTGCGGAGGAAAATTTGCGTGAAACGGACTCCCCGTTCTGCCAGGCGGCGTGCCATCAGGCAGTTGTAGGCGTAGGTGCCCGGCTCCTTGGCCTTTTCGCCGTAAAGGTCCCAGGTCGACTGCGGTTCGGACGAGAGGTCAGCCAGCTCGGGCACGGACGATTGCATCCGGAACGCCATCTCGTACTGGGCGATGCGGGCGTTCGTCTCCGCGTCCCCGACCCGCTCGAACAGCTGCCGGTTCAGGGCGTTGACGCCGTCGATCATCGCCCGGCGCACGTCGCCGCTCACCCCGGGCGGATTGTTGAGGTGCAGCACGGGATCCCCGGCGGAACGCAGCGCGACGGCGGCGTGCTCCGGGGAGAGAAAGCCGGACGACCACAAGCGGTTCGAGAGGGCCTGGACGTTGGTGCGGTGCGGCATCTTCGAGGTCATCACCACGAAGGTCGGAAGCTCGTCGTTGCCGGCCCCCAGCCCGTACGAAAGCCAGGAACCAAGGGAGGGTCGCCCGGGGAACATGTTGCCCGTCGTCAGCTGCAGGATCGCGGGCTCGTGGTTGATCGCCTCGGTGTGGAGCGACTTCAGCACGCAGAGCTCGTCGGCGATGCGCGCGGTATGCGGAAACAGTTCCGAGACCCAGTGTCCCGCCTGGCCGTGCTGCGCGAACTTGTAGACGCTCGGCGCGATGGGGAAGCGGGCCTGGCTCGCGGTCATTCCGGTAAGCACCTGCCCGCCGCGCACCGACTCGGGCAGATCCTGGTCGAACATCCGCTGGAGGACGGGCTTGTGGTCCCAGGTCTCAAACTGGGAGGGCGAGCCGGCCATAAAAAGGTAGATCGCGCGCTTGGCGCGGGGCGCGTAATGGGGAGCAAGTACCGCAGGGCTGGCGGCAGTCTGGGCAGCCAGCGGACGGCCAAGGAGGCTCGCGAGCCCAGCCCAACCGAGGGCCTGCATTCCGCGACCGAGGAAGTGCCGCCGCGTCTCGAGGGCCAGCCACTCCCGGCGCAGGGCGTCGGGCAGACCGGGCAGGCTCCAGATCGAGGGTCCCTCCCCCGCGTGGTCGGAGCAGAGGTGGGGATCGCGGGCGAAGGGATTTTCCGGGGAGTGCATCGGAAGGCCGCTATTTGTTGAGGAACTCGTCGAGGTTGAGGAACTGGCTGGCCGCCATCGTCCAAACCGCGCGCTCCGTCGCGGACCAGTCGCCGGAGCCGACCGGCGAGGCACCCACCTTGAGGAGGGCGGCCGCCTGCTCCGGCTGGGCGGCGAACAGGGACTGCAGCCGCGTGAGGGAATCAAGGAGCACCTTTTCCTCCATAGGCGCGAGGGGGCGCGCTAGGGTGGCCAGGGCCAAGAAACGGAGCCGATCCTCGCTGCGGGCCGCGGCGCCGAGCGCGCGTTCACCGAGCTTGCGGGCGGCCTCGACCCATTGCGGGTCATTGAGCGTCACAAAGGCCTGCAGCGGCGTGTTGGTACGGGCCCGGCGGGAGCAGACGACCTCGCGCGAGGTGGCGTCAAAAGTCTCCAGGCTGGCCGGCGGGGAAGCCCGTTTCCAGAAGGTGTATAGGCTGCGCCGGTAGAGCCCCTCGCCCTCGGACGGCACGTAAGTCCGGGTGTTCGACTCCGGCATCGCAACCTCCTCCCAGATGCCCGGCGGTTGGTAAGGTTTGACCGGCGGCCCGCCGAGGCGCTCGACCAGCAGCCCGGCCGACAGCAGGGCGCTGTCCCGGAGCATCTCGCCATCCATCCGGAAGCGCGGCCCGCGCCCCAGCCATTTGTTGCCGGGATCGCGCGCAAGGACCGGCGCCGGCGCGGCCACAGCTTGGCGGTAAGTCGCCGAAGTGACCAGCAGGCGGTACAGGCGCTTCACGTCCCAACCGCTCTCCCGGAACTCCACCGCCAGCCAGTCGAGGAGTTCCGGGTGCGTCGGGCGATCGCCCATCACGCCGAACTCCCCGCTCGACTCCACCAGCCCCCGCCCAAAGACCTCCTGCCACATCCGGTTCACCGCCACGCGGGCGAACAGCGGGTGTTCCGCGGTGAGGAGCCACTCGGCCAGCCCGCGGCGATCGACGGGGGTGCCCACGGGCAAGGCCGGCAGGAAGTGCGGCACAGAGGGCCCGACCCGCTCACCCCGGGCGAAGTAGTCCCCGCGCTTCAGCACATCGGAATACGCGGGGGTTGTTTTCTCGACGGCGATCAGCGTCGCGTCGCCGTCGCGCGTCAGGGTCTCCAGCGCAGCATCGTGGGCCGCGGCCAGCGCCGCTAGGCTGCGATGCTCGGGATCCTTCTCGCCGAGGAAGAATCTGTCGGCGACCACGAAGGCCTCATCCGTGGTCCAGCGCCGCGGGTCGGGTTCCCGGGCCGTGATCTCGGCTGCGAGATCCTCGAAGGGCAGGCGCTGCACCTCCTCAACGGCCAAGGCCCGGCGGTAAAAACGGAAATCCTGGTAACGGGTCTCCCGCATCGGATTGTAGTCGTCCCGCCGCCCCACGTGCATCGCGGCGTCCGTGCGGATGGAGATCCCTGCGGGCAGCTGATCGAGCCGGATCTCGGTCTCCGCCGGTCGGCCGTTGAAGAAGATGCGCATCCCGGACGCCCGGCGGGAACCGTCGTAGGTGACGAACACGTGGACCCACTCGTCGCGGGTGATGAGACCCGGCCGGGTGGAGACCAGCAGTCCGGAGCGCACGGGCGGGGGCGGGATCACGAGCCGCCGCGAAGGCGCCTTCGCCTTGGGTGCCGGGGCTTCCACAACCTCTTCCGCGGACGGGGGCGGCACGTCGGGAACAAGGGCGAAGTAGATCTGCAATCCCTCCTGGTAAACATCCCAACCCGCGCCCCCGCGGCGCTTCTCGTCGCCCATCCGCGCGAAGAGCGACCCGTTGCCCGTGCCGGTGCGGACGCCGCCGCCGGGCTTCGCCCGGAGCAGGATCCAGCCGCCGGTGGAGAACTTGTCCCCGGCCTCGACATCCCCCTCGGCGCCGAGGCTGAGCCGCGTGTGGATGTCCATCCGCATCGAGGGCCAGAACCAGCTGCTCTCGCCCCAGATCAGCGGGTTGGTGTCCGCCTTGAACTCCGTCGTGCGCGGGTGCGGCGCGGCGTTCCGCACCACGTCGCCCTTGCCCTCGTCCAGCCGCAGCCGCACCTCAAGGGCCTCCGTCGAGACAGGCTGGGGGCAGTTGCCGGCGGCCAGCCACGCGCCCGTCAGCTCCCGGGCCTGGGCCCGGCGCCGCTGCAAACGCTCCTGCACGTCCGCGCGTGCCTGCAGGAGGAACGCGGCCGCCGCCGACTGCTCGGGACGGGGCACGCGGATCACCGGGGCCGGCTCCGCGATGTTCAGGTCCCACGGCTTCTCCGCCGTGTTCCCCAGGAAAGCCGCCAGCCCGTAGAAGTCCTTTGTCGTGATGGGATCAAACTTGTGGTCGTGGCACGCGGCGCAACCGGTGCTGAGCCCGAGGAAGGTCGCGCCGAAGGCTTCCACGCGGTCGCGGGTCTGGTTGACGAAGACCTCCTCCGGGATGGTGCCGCCCTCGTTGGTCGTGAGATTGCACCGCATCAGGCCGGTCGCGACCAACTGGTCGATCGTGCGCGCGGGCAACAGGTCCCCCGCCAGCTGCTCCCGGACGAAGGCGTCGAAACGCTGGTTCGCGTTGAAGGAGCGCACCACGTAGTCCCGGTACGGCCAGATGGCGCGGTAATTGTCGAAATGGACGCCGTGCGTGTCCGCGTAGCGGACATAGTCCAGCCAATGCCGGGCCCGGTGCTCCCCGTAGCGCGGGCTCGCCAGCAGGCGGTCGACCGCCCGCTCATACGCCCCCGGGGCGGCATCCGCGACGAACGCCTCGACCTCGGTCGGCGCGGGGATGAGCCCGGTCAGGTCCAGCGCCGCCCGCCGCAGCAGGCTCGGCCGGTCCGCCTCCGGGACCGGCGCGAGTCCCTCGCGGGTGAGGCGGGCGCGGATGAACGCGTCGATGGGATGACTCGTACCGGCCACGGCGGGCACCGCGGGGCGGCGGGGGGCGATGAACGCCCAGTGCTCCTCGTAGCGCGCCCCCTCCGCGATCCAGCGCCGCAGGAGAGCCCGGTGCTCCGGGGAGATCGTCTTATGCGCCTCCGGCGGCGGCATCACTTTGCGGGGGTCCGACGACTCTATCCGCTGGATCAGCGGGCTGTCTTCGGGGCGTCCCGGGACAATCGCCGGGGGACCATCCGGCCGCTGGGCCGTCGCGTGCTCGAAACGATCCAGCCGCAGGCCCGCCTTGCGGGAGCCCGCATCCAGCCCGTGGCAGGCGAGGCAGGCGTCGGCGAGGATCGGCTGGATGTGCTCGTTGAACGACAGCTCGGCGGGAGCGGCCGCGGCGGCGCGCATCACCCCGGGCCAAGCGGACAGGAAGGTGCACCACAGGAGCAGCGGGCCGCGGGAACGGGTCGGCATAAGCGGGAGGGACACGACGGTTCGCCAACTGGGTTAAGCAAGCGGAAGGCGGCCAGTTCCGCAATCGCGCTCAGGCTAGGATACCCCGGACCACCTTCGCCGGCACCACGCCGGTGAGGCGCTGGTCCAGGCCCTGGAACCGGAAGCCGAAGCGCTCGTGGTCGATGCCCATCAGGTGGAGGATGGTCGCGTGGAGGTCCCGGATGTGCACCGGGTCGCGGACGACATTGTAGGACATCTCGTCGGTCTCCCCGTGGACCGTCCCGCCCTTGATCCCGCCCCCGGCGAGCCAGAGTGAAAAGCACCGCGGGTGGTGGTCGCGGCCATAATTGGTCTCGGTGAGCGTGCCCTGGCAATAGACGGTGCGCCCGAACTCCCCGCCGAAGATGACCAGCGTGTCCTCAAGCATCCCGCGCTGCTTGAGGTCCTGCACCAGGCCCCAGCAGGCCTGGTCGACGTCCTTGCACTGCGCGGCGAGGTCGCGCGGCAGGCTGGCATGCTGGTCCCAGCCGCGGTGGAAAATCTGGACGAAGCGGACGCCGCGCTCGACCAGGCGGCGCGCCATCAGCGCGGAGGACGCGAAGGTGCCGCGCACGCGCGCCTCCTCCCCGTAGAGGGCGTAGGTCGCCTCGGGCTCCCGCGCGAGATCGGCCAGCTCGGGAATGCTCGCCTGCATCCGGAACGCCATCTCGTACTGCTGGGTGCGGGTCTGGATCTCGGGATCGCCGATCGCCTCGTAGCTGCGCCGGTTGAGCTGCTCGAGGCCATCCAGCATCTCGCGGCGCAGTTCACGGGGAATGCCCGGGGCGTCGTTGAGGTAGAGCACCGGATCGCCCGCCGAGCGGAAGGACACGCCGGCGTGGCGGCCCGGCAGAAAACCGGAACCCCAGAGGCGGGCCGAGATCGCCTGCACGTTGGAGAACGGACTGGAGTGCTTCGCGTGCAGGACGACGAAGGATGGCAGGTCCTGGTTGAGCGACCCGAGCCCGTAGGAGAGCCACGAGCCCAGGGAGGCCTTCCCGTTCTGCATCGAGCCGGTGTACACTAGCTGGTTGGCCGGCTCGTGGTTGATCGCGTCGGTCTGCATCGAGCGGATGATGCACAGATCATCCGTCATCCGCGCGGTGTAGGGCAGCAGCTCGCTGATCCAGGCTCCGCCCTGGCCGTGCTGGGCAAACTTGAACCGCGAGGGCGCCAGCGGGAACGCGGCCTGCCGGGCGGTCATCCCCGTCAGCCGCTCGCCCTGGATCGCGAGCCAGTCCTTCAGGTCCTCCTTGAAGCGCGCCTCGAGCCCGGGCTTGTAATCGAAAAGATCCAGCTGGGAAGGGGCCCCGATCAGCGAGATGTAGATTGCCCGCTTGGCCCGCGGCGCGAGCCGCCACGGTTCGCTCGGGGACGGGGCGGCGCCCAGCCGGGAACCCAGCAGGGAGGAAAGAGCCGCGACGCCGAGCCCGGTGCCGGAACGGCGGAAGAACTGCCGGCGGGTGACCGCCGCGTTGTAGGCGGAGAAGGTATCGTGCCAGGCGGAAGGGAGGAGGGTCATGGCGCGGGGATCACTTGCAGAGGGACTCGTCGAGATTGAGGACCTGGCTGGCCACCAGGGTCCAGGCGGCCAGCTCGGCCGCGCTGGCGCCGGGGGGAACCGGGGAGGAACCGACCGCCAGCAGGGCCGCCGCGGCGGCGGGTTCGCGGGCGTAGCGCGCGAGGGCGGCCTCCAAGGTGCGGCGGACGATCCCGCGCTCCTCGGCGACCAGCCGGCGCGCCAGCACGCGCAAGGTGATCTCGTCCAGCCGGGCATCGAAGGAGCCCGTCCCGGCGAGCGCACGCGCCGCCAGTTGCCGGGAAGCCTCGATGAACAGCGGGTCGTTCAGGGTCACAAGGGCCTGCAAGGGCGTGTTCGTGCGGTCGCGGCGGACGCAGGTCACCTCGCGGCTCGGGGCATTGAGGATATCCATCGCGGGCGGGGGCGCGGTCCGCTTCCAGAGCGTGTACAGGGACCGCCGGTAGAGTCCGTCGCCAGTGTCAGCCTGGTAGAAGCGGGTCGTCGATTCCTTCATCGCCACCTCCTCCCAGATCCCCTCAGGCTGATACGGGCGGACGGGCGGACCACCCAGCCGGGAGACCAGCAGGCCGGAGGCCGCGAGGGCCTGGTCGCGGATCTGCTCGGCATCGAGCCGGAAGCGGGGCCCGCGCGCCAGCAGCCGGTTGCCCGGATCACGCTCCAGCAGGGCCGGCGTGACCGCGGCGGATTGGCGGTAAGCGGCGCTCGTCACCAAGAGTCGTACCATCGCGCGGTGGTCCCAGCCCGAATCGATGAAGCGATGCGCCAGCCAATCGAGCAATTCCGGGTGGGACGGACGCGCGCCCGTGACCCCGAAGTCACCGGCCGACTCGACCAGCCCCGTGCCGAAAAGGTGCTGCCACAGCCGGTTCATCGTGACACGGGCCGGCAGAGGATTCGCCGGATCCACCAGCCACCGGGCTAGGCCCAGACGGTTGCGCGGCGCCTCCGCGGCCAGCGGAGGCAGCACCCCCGGGGTGTTGGCCCCTACCTTCTCGCCGGGCTGGCTGTACTCACCGCGGTTGAGGATATGAGCGAAGGGCTCGGTATCCTTCTTCTCCTCCATCACCAACGAGAGCCCGCCACGGGCACGCAATGCGCCCTCTTCCGCCAGCAAGGGCTGCATCCGCGCGGTGAGAGCCAGCGACGGGGCATCCACCGCCTCCAAGTAGTGACGACGCAGCGCGCGACGATGCGCGGGGGTCCGCTCCGCCGGCGCGACCGCGACAGCCGCGAAAGCCTCGAGCTCGTCCGTGTAGTCCTTGAGGTCCGCGGCCAGGTAGCCCCGCCCTGAGACCCGCAAATCCTGGGCCCAAACCCTACCGCCGGTGATGCCTTCCCAGCCGGTGGCGCCCGCCCTGGAGCCAAGCCGCAGGCCCTCGCCAGGACGGATGTCCGTGGGCAGGAACGCCGAGACGCTGGAATTCACGACCATCTTGCCATCCACGAAAACCTCGACGGTCCGGCTGCGCAGCGCGGTCGTGTCAAAGCTCACCAGCACGTGCCGCCAAGCCCCGGGCGCGAGGGCCGACCCGACGTTGCGCACCTGCACCCGGCCAGTGCCATCCGCGATGAACAGGCCGATCTTGCCCTCCTCCAAAAAGACCTCCCAGCCCGGGCCCTGGGGTCCGGCGGAGCGACTGGAGAACAACGGGCCCGTGGGCTTGCCCTCCACTTGGACGAAGGCCCCCGTGCTGCTGGAGCCGCCCCGCAGCCACGGTACCGGCGGACCGGCGGGACGATCCGCCCGTCCGATCTCCGGGGCGGGACCGTAAGGGCCAGCCAACGTGTCCGGGGCCTCGGCCGTGACGACCAGCGGCTCGTGCCGCAGCACGGCGTGGCCGACGGGCGGGGTCCTGAGCCGTGGGGAATCCTCAAGCCAGGCCTTGAACGCCGGTTCGGCGGCGGCGGACCGCGTCTTTTCCTCGGCCCTGAGGTCTTTCAGCAGGGCCTGCAGCTGCGACCAGCGGCCCTCATCCCCCTCCCCCGGCACAAACACCGTGGGCGGGGTGTCGTGGCGATTGCCGTCCATCGCCGGCATCGTGTTGTTCCGGAAAAACGCGGCGAACGCGTAAAAGTCCTTGGCCGAGACCGGGTCGAACTTGTGGTCGTGGCAGGCGGCGCAGCCCAAGGTCAGGCCGAGCCAGACCGTCGCCACCGTCTCGACCCGGTCCTTCGCGTAGATCGCCTCGTACTCCTCCGCGATTGCCCCACCCTCACTGGTTGTGGGCAGGCACCGGTTGAAGCCCGAGGCCACCTGCTGCGCGAGCGTGGCACCGGGCAGCAGATCACCCGCCACCTGCTCCAACGTGAACCGGTCAAAGGGCATATTGTCACGGAAGGCCCGGATCACCCAATCGCGGTACGGCCAGATGGACCGGTAATTGTCGATGTGGATGCCGTGGGTGTCCGCGTAGCGCACGGCGTCGAGCCACTGCCGCGCGAAATGTTCCGCCGAGGCCTCGGAGGCGAGCAGACGATCGACCGCGCGCTCGTAGGCCCCGGGGGCCCGGTCCGCGGCGAAACCCTGCAGCTCGGCGGGGGTCGGGGGCAGCCCCGTGAGGTCCAGCGCGGCGCGGCGCAACAGGCGGGCCGGAGCCTCCTCCGGGGCGGGCCGGAGCCCCTCCCTCGCCAGGCGCTCGGCGATGAAGGCATCCACGAGATTCCGCACCCACGAAGCGGCGCCAACCACGGGCACCGGGGCGGAGCGCACGGGCAGGAACGCCCAGTGCTCCTCGTAGCGGGCCCCCTCCGCGATCCAACGCTCCAGCAGGGCCACCTCCTCCGGACGCACGGTCTTGTGCGACTCCGGCGGCGGCATCACCTCCTCGGGATCCTTCGACTTGAGGCGCTCAATGAGCGGACTCCGCGCCGGGTCGCCCGGGACGATCGCGGCCTCGAGATCCCCATCGCCGCGCGGCTTGGTCGCGAACTCCGCGCGATCCAGGCGCAGCTTGGCCTTGCGGGTGGAGGAGTCCGGGCCGTGGCAGAGGAAACAGTTCTCGGCCAGGATCGGCTGAATCTGATCGTTGTAACTTACCGGCGGGGCGGAGGCCGCCCCCGCACTCAGGGGCACAAACGCGGCCACGGCCGCCAGCAGACGGAGGGGAGGAGCCATCGGAGACCTCCACTGCATCGCCGCACCGCCCGCCCGCCAAGCCAATTTGGCCGGAATTTTCGGGAGGTTATCCAGCTGTCCCGCCATCTTTCCGGGGCCGGCCGCCGCGGAAAGCCGCGGCGGCGGCGGAAAGCC
This sequence comes from Opitutaceae bacterium, assembly GCA_005786775.1. Lineage (GTDB taxonomy): Bacteria > Verrucomicrobiota > Verrucomicrobiia > Opitutales > Opitutaceae > ER46. Next base: position 2,038 of record SYDD01000089.1, on the reverse strand, counting down.
CCGCGCCGCGCCTCAGCGGCCGGCCAGGCGCGCGAGCTTCGTGACCCGCCCGGCGAAGTTCCAGTCCTGGACAAAAAGATTGCCCGCCGCGTCGAAGGAAACCCCGTGCGGCGCGATGAAGATCCCGTCGCGCCAGTGCTCAGGCGCCAGCTTGAACTGCGCCCACTGCTTCTGGTCAGGGTTGTCACCGAGCGTGGCGACGACCGCGCCGGATTTGTCCACGATCGCGACCCGGCCCTCGAGCTCGGCCACGGCGACGAAATCCCCGTGGATCGAGGCCGCGCAGGGCCGGCGAAGACCGGTGGTGACCACCCCCAGCCACTTTCCCTCCAGATCCGTGTGGACCAACCGGCGGTTCTCCCGGTCGGAAATCAGCAGCCGGGGCGCGCCGAAGCGGGTGTCGAGGGCGATCCCGTGACAGGTCTTGAACTGATTGTCCCCTTCCCCGCGGGTGCCGATGGTCTTCAGGTAGCGGCGCTCCGGGCTATAGACGTGGACGACGCTGGCGCCGTACCCGTCGGCCACATAAATCCGCCCGTCCGGCGCGACGGTGACGGCCGTCGGGCGGAAGGCCGTGGCCTTGCCCTTGGGATCGGCGGGCTGGTTGTAGAACCCGCTCTCCTTGGGCATCCCGAGGGTCCACTGCGACTTGCCGTCCAGATCGAGTTTCACGATCTGCGGGCCCTTGACGTGCGCGGCGTAGATGAACTCCCGCCCGCCCTCGCTCCGGATCATCATCCCGTGGATCCCGCTGAACTCGGGCGCGATCGAACGCAGGTAGCGGCCGGAAGCCTCGAACACCAGGATCCCCGTCTTGTCCGCGTCGGTCGAAACATAGATGCGCCCCGCCGCATCCACCACGATGCCGCCGTGCGTCGGCCCGAGCGAGACCCCGGACGGGACCTGAGCCCAGCCGCCCGCAACCTGGAAGCGCCAATTGCCCGAACCGAGCGGAGCGGAGGGCAGCGGCGTGGCGCTCACCTGCCCGAGGGGCAGCGCGAGATCGACGTGGGCGTGGACGGCCGCAGGCAAAGCCACGGCCAGCAGGAGGAGTGAGCGGGGGTACACGATTGGACCCAAACGACCGCCCCCGCGCGCGTCAAGCGGCCCGGCGCCGGCTCGCCGGTTGACGCGCCCCTGAAGCAGGCCCACGTTCCCCGACCCGCCCGATGGCCGACTTCCTCACCGACAAACCCGCGAAGCTGGAACGTGCCTTCCTCGTGGGCGTGCAAACACCGGATATGCCCGCGGGCGAGGCGGCCGAGCTGCTGGCCGAACTCCGGGAACTGGTCGAGAACCTCCGCATCCAGGTCGCGCGCGCCGAGCTCGTGAACCTGCGCCGCGCCACCCCTGCCCTGCTGCTCGGCTCCGGCAAGGCCGAGGAACTCGTCGCTCTGGCCAAGGCGGAGGGGGCGGACGTGATCGTCTTCGACGAGGAGCTCTCCCCGGCCCAGCAGCGCAACTGGGAGGAGCTTTCGGGGCTCGCTGTGATCGATCGCCAGGAGGTCATCCTCGAGATCTTCGCCGATCGCGCGCATACCCGGGAGGCCATCCTCCAGGTGGCCCTCGCCCGGATGGAGTATTCCCTGCCGCGGCTCACCCGAGCCTGGACGCACCTCTCGCGCCAGCGTGGCAAGGGCGCGATGGGCGGCGAGGGCGAGACCCAGCTGGAGCAGGACCGCCGCATCGTGCGCGACCGGATCACCCACCTGAAGGCGGAGCTCGCCGCCGTGGTCCGCCAGCGCGACGTCCAGCGCCGCCGCCGCCAGCGCGTGCCGGTCCCGACCTGCGCCATCGTGGGCTACACCAACGCCGGCAAATCAACCCTGCTGAACACGCTCACCGGGGCCCACGTCCTCGCGGCGGACAAACTTTTCGCCACCCTCGACCCCACCACCCGCCAACTGGCGCTGCGCGGCAACCAGAAGCTGCTGGTGACCGACACGGTCGGCTTCATCCGCCGCCTGCCCCACGGCCTCATCGAGGCGTTCAAGGCGACCCTTGAGGAGGTCGTGATCGCCGACTTCCTCGTCCACGT
>SYDD01000088.1 GCA_005786775.1 Opitutaceae bacterium | reverse complement strand
GTTTCTAGACAACTGCGCTTACCCGGGCGACTCGCTCGCCAGCTGGATCGCCCCGGCTTAGGCCGCCCGCTCCGCGTAGGAGCCCGACGGCAAACCGGCCTCGCCCCGGGACACCACCGGCACCAGCGCGTGGAACCCAGCTGCGTCCTCCATCCCCTGGGGGGCGTCGGCCACGGCCCGGCAAGTGAGCAGCACGGCGGCGAGGGACAGCAGGAGGAGGGCGGCGAGGAAGATCGTCATGGGCGGAAGCGTTACGCACCCCACCCTTCCTCGCGCGCCCGCCGCCTCCAGCGGAAACCCGCCGAACGCCCTTTTTCACAAATCCTGCACAGGCGCCTCAGCCGGCCGCGGCCCGCCCCGCGAGCAGGCGCCGCGCGACGGTGACCGCGTTGGTGAAGCTCGTGCTTCGGGCTCGCCCCTGGCCCGCGATGCCAAACGCGGTGCCGTGGTCCGGGCTGGTGCGCACGTACGGCAGGCCCAGGGTCACGTTCACCGCCTCGTCGAAGTCGATGAGCTTCAGCGGCGCGAGGCCCTGGTCGTGGTATAACGCGATCACCACGTCGAACTCCCCCTGCAGGGCCCGGGCGAACAGCGTGTCCCCCGGCTGGCAGCGCGAGAGCCCGGGAAACTCGGCGCGCAGGTGGTCGAGGGCCGGGTCGATCAGTTCGCGCTCCTCGTGGCCGAGCAGACCTTCCTCGCCCGCGTGCGGAGTGAGGCCGCACACGCCAATCCGGGGCGTGGTGATCCCCTCGGCCCGGCACAGCGTGTCCGCGGCCGCGGCCGCCCGGCGCAACAAGTGGGGCCCGAGCCGACGCGGCACCTCGTGCAAGGGGATGTGCCAAGTCGCGAGCACCACCCGCAGCTTGCCCCCGCAGAACGCCATCACGGGCTCGCCACCCCAACGCGCCGCGAAAAACTCGGTCTGGCCCGGATACGCGTAGCCGATGCGCGCGAGCTCCGCTTTGCTCACCGGGCCGGTCACGACCCCCGCGAACTCACCCTCGCGGCACCCGGCCGCCGCCCGCTCCATCGCGGCCCACGCGACCAACGCTCCTTCCCCCGTCGGCCGGCCCGGCACCGCCGCGAACTCCTCCCGCCCGACGGGCACCCGCCGGCCCCCGGGCGGCAACGTCGCGAGCCAGCGGGCCGGACCGAGGATCGCCACCCCGGGCGCCTCGGCAGGATGCTCCGCCAGCCAGCGCGCGATGATCTCGGGGCCCACGCCCGCGGGATCCCCGCAGGTGAACGCCAGCGGCGGGATCGCGCTCACTCGATTTCCTCCGCCTCCGCCCGCCGCGCGCGGGCGAAACTCCGCCGCCCGCCCGCGAAGAACTCCAAGAATCGCTGCGCCTCCGCCGTCGCAAAGGCCCCACCCGCCAACCGCGCCGCCGCCACCTCCCGGATGTTGCCCGGCGTAAAATAGACTTCCTGGAACGCCCGCTTCAGCTCCGCCAACGCCGCCCGCGCCACGCCGCGGCGCCGCAAGCCCACCAGATTCAGGCCGATCACCGCGTCCCGCTCCGCCACCAGCGCAAACGGCGGCACGTCCCGCGTCAGCGACGCGTGGCCCGCGACCATCACGCCCTCGCCGATCCGGCAGTACTGGTGCACCGCCGCGCCGCCGCCGAGGAAGGTGTGCGCCCCCACCGCCACGTGCCCGGCCAGCAAAACCGCGTTCGCCAGCACCACGTGGTCGCCCACCTCGCAGTCGTGGCCCACGTGGCACGAGGCCATCAAAAAAGCCCCCGCACCCACGGTCGTCCAACCGCCCGCATGGATCGAGCGGTTCACGGTCGCATGCTCGCGGATCACCGCCCCAGCGCCGAGGCGCACGCCACTCGCCGTGGCAGGGTCAAATTTGAGGTACTGCGGATCGCCGCCGATGACCGCGAAGGGATGCACCACCACCCCGTCACCCAGCTCAGCGTGGCGCGTGATCACGGCGTGCGCCATCACCGTGCAGCCCGCGCCCAAGCGCGCGCCCGGCTCGATCAGCGCCGTAGGATGGATCGCGCCAGACATCTCAGGCACGAGTCCGCCGCACCCCACCGGACAGGAGGTCCAGCTGGGGATCCTTGAGGAGGTCGTAATTCTTCAGCAGCCGCATCACCTGCAGGGTATCACTCTTACTGTAGTTCTGGTTGATCTCGATCTTGTCGAGCAGGTCGAGGAGCATCGCGCGGAACGAGAGAATCGCGTCCACCCCCGCCGCCTTCAGCATCTCCACGCTCTGGGAACGGAAGGGCTCCGACGTGGGCAGGCTCGGCAAGACGAGGATCTTGGTCAGCCCCTGGGCGTCCGCGCCAGGAAGGTCCGAGGGGAAAAGCCGCGCCGCTTCCTTAAGCACCCCCTGCTGCAGAAAATTGAAGATCTCCGGGCTGCTCTTGAGCATCGTGGGCGTGAACACGTTGGTGTGCCACCCCTTCACCGCGACGATCGCCCGATGGATGTAAGGCAGCTCGGTCGAGAACAGGAAAAACTCGGGCCGCCGCGCCTCCGGCTGCCACGCCGGATTGAACACAATGAGGTCAATCTCCTCCTCCGCCGCCTTCCGCCGCGACTGAACCTGGTACTTCCGCGCTTGCCGGACCAGGAAGCCGTTCTGCTCGAAGTACTCGCGGACGATGCCTTCGTCGATGGCGGACATGTTTCAGTCAGACCAGCAGGGCCCGCCGGCCAGCGCAATGCCGTTTCCCGCCCCGCCTAGGCGGCGCCCACGGCCCGGAAGGCCGCCTCGACCGGCGGCAGCGGCACCCCACCCCGCGTCGCCGCCTCACCCACCGCCGCCAGCACCACGAAGCGCAACCCACCCGCGCGCACCTTTTTGTCCCGCTGCATCGCGCCCAGGAGGTCAGCCCAGGGCAACGGCCGCGTCAGCCGCACGGGCAGGCGATGCGCCGTCAGCACTCGCTCCACTCGGCCCACCACGTCCACCGGCACCAGCCCAAGGTCCACCGAAAGCCGCGCCGCCGCGCCGAGGCCGATCGCCACCGCCTCGCCGTGCAGGTACTCGCCGTAGCCCGCCACATTCTCGATCGCATGACCAAAGGTGTGGCCGAGGTTCAGCAAGGCCCGCCCGCCGTCCGCGGCCAGCTCCCGTTCGTCCGCCTCAACGATCCGTGCCTTCAACGCACAGCACCGCCGGATCAGGTCCGGCAAATCGGCGCTCGCCCGGTCCACCGTGCCCGCCTCCAGCCGAGCAAACAGGGCCGCGTCCCCCAGCAGGCCGTACTTCACGACCTCCGCCATCCCCGCCGCGAATTCCCGCGCCGGCAGCGTCGCCAGCAACCCCGTGTCGATGTACACCGCCCGCGGCTGGTGGAACGCACCGACCAGGTTCTTGCCGGCCGGCACGTTGATGCCCGTCTTCCCGCCCACGGAACTATCGACCATCGCAAGGAGGGTCGTCGGCACCTGCAGGAAATCCACCCCGCGCAGCCACGCGGCCGCCGCGAACCCGGCCAGATCGCCGATCACTCCGCCGCCACACGCCACCACCACCCCGCCCCGGTCTAGGCGTTCCGCGGCCAAGAACCCCAGCACCCGCTCCAGCCCGGCCAAGGACTTCGCTCCCTCGCCCGGCGGCATCGCCAGCACCGGCGCCGCCCC
>SYDD01000087.1 GCA_005786775.1 Opitutaceae bacterium | reverse complement strand
GCGTGGTGCATCGTGCCCTTCGACGCGGTCAAACGCGGCCCGGACGCGCGCGCCGCGATGGTCCGGGAGCTCGGGCTCACCAAAGTCGCCTACGACTGGCGCGCCGAGCACGTGCCGCAATTCGAGGAGGAGATCCTCGCCTACCGGAAGCACGGCCTCGAGTTATTCGCCTTCTGGGGCGTCCACGAGGAAGCCTTCCGCCTGTTCGAGAAACACCAGCTACGGCCGCAGATCTGGCTGACCGCGCCCAGCCCCGCGGGGAACCTCCCCCGCGAGGAACAGATCCAGCAGGCGGTGGCGCGGCTCCTACCAGTGGTGGAGCGCACGCGCCGCGCGGGCTTGCCGCTGGGGCTCTACAACCACGGCGGTTGGGGCGGCGAACCGGAGAACCTCGTCGCGGTGTGCGCGCACCTCCGCCGCCACCACGACGCGAGTCACGTGGGCATCGTCTACAACCAGCACCACGGGCACGCGCACGTCGACCGCTTCGCCGCCGCCCTCGCGGCGATGCGGCCCTACCTCCTCTGCCTGAACCTCAACGGCCTCACCCGCGACGGCGACCAGCGCGGGCTGAAGATCCAACCCCTCGGCCAAGGGGAGCTCGACCTGCCGATGCTCCGAATCATCGCGGCCTCCGGCTACCGCGGCCCGCTCGGGATCATTGGCCACACCCAGCACGACGTGGAACTGCGCCTGCGCGACAACCTCGACGGCCTCGACTGGCTCGTGCCGCAGCTCACCGGTTCTCCCGCGGGACCCCGGCCCGTGCCTCGCGCGCCGGTGCCGCCCACCCCCGCCGCCCGGCAGAAGGCGCCGGCCAAGTAAGGACCAGGGGCAGGCGCCTCCGGGCTTGCTTCGCCCCGCGCGCGCCCGAGGTTCGACCGCGTGGATTCCCCTCCGTCGAAGGACCCGCTGCACGGCGTGACGCTCAAGCAGCTCCTGAGCGAACTCGTCGCGGAGCACGGCTGGGCCGGGCTCGCCGAGCGAGTCGACATCCGCTGCTTCCGCTTCGATCCGAGCCTCAACTCGAGCCTCGTCTTCCTCCGCCAGACCCCCTGGGCGCGCGCCAAAGTAGAGGCCCTCTACGTCCAAGGGAAAACGGGCCGCTGAGCCGCGCCCAAGGCCGCCCTTGGCGGGCGGCGGCGGAAGGGAAGCAAAAAGCCGCGACCCGGGGGTCGCGGCTTGAAACTTACCGGCCTAAGCGATGCCTCAGGCCGACGGCGGGGTCGCGGGAGCCTCGGCCGCCGGGGCCGCCTGCTTCTGCGCCTCCATCTCCTTCATCGCCGCCTTGCGCGACAAACGCACCTTGCCCGAACGCTCGTCAATGCCCACGCACTTGACCCAGATGGAGTCACCCATCTTCACGACATCCTCGGTCCGACGAACCCGGAAGTCCGCCAACTCGCTGATGTGGACTAGGCCTTCCTTGCCCGGGGTGCACTCGACGAAGCAGCCGAAGTCTTTGATGCCCGTCACGCGGCCCTGGTACAGCTTACCGATCTCGATCGGCGCGCCACCGCCACCGGAACCGCCGCCGCACAGCCCGTCGATCTCGGCGATCGCGCGGTTCATCGCGTCGGCATTGTTCGAATAGACGAACACCTTGCCGGAGTCGTCCTCGGCGATATCGATCTGCGCGCCCGTGGTCTCGGTGATGCGCCGGATGGTCTTGCCGCCCGGTCCGATGAGCAGGCCGATCTTCTCGGGATCGATCTGGATCGTCTGGATGCGCGGGGCGTAACGGCTGAGGTCCGCCCGGGGCGCCGGCAGCGAAGCCAGCATCACCTTCAGGATTTCAATGCGCGCGTCGCGGGCCTGGAAGATGGCCGTCTTGGCGATCTCGAAGGGCAGGCCGTTGATCTTCAGGTCGAGCTGGAAGCCCGTGATGCCCTTGGTCGTGCCGGCGAGCTTGAAGTCCATATCGCCGAAGTGGTCTTCCTCACCGAGGATGTCGGTGATCGTAACCCACTTCTCGATGCCACCCGCGGCGTCGTTCTGGGTCATCAGACCGCAGGAGATGCCCGCCACGGGGGCGATGATGGGCACGCCGGCGTCCATCAGCGAAAGGCAGCCGCCGCAGATCGAGGCCATCGAGGTCGAGCCGTTGGAGGCCATGATCTCGCTGACGACGCGGATGGAGTACGGGAAGGCGTCCTCCGGGGGCAGCACCGGGACGAGGGAACGCTCGGCGAGGGCGCCGTGTCCGATTTCGCGGCGGCCCGGGGCGCCGAAGCGGCCGGTTTCACCCACGGAGAAGGACGGGAAGTTATAGTGGAGGATGAAGCTCTTGCTGGTGGCACCGCCGGTGAGGCCATCCATCTCCTGAGCTTCCTTGGTGGGCCCGAGCGTGGTGAGGGCGATGTTTTGGGTATCCCCGCGCTGGAAGGCAGCGGAGCCGTGGACGCGCGGGAGCACGCCGACCGAAGCGCTCAGGGGGCGGAGGTCCTTCTGGCCGCGGCCGTCGGCGCGCACGCCCTTCTCGAGGACGTTCTTGCGGTAGGCCTTGTACTGGAGGTCTTCGAACACGACGTTCAGGTCGACATCGGTGAACTTATCCGCGCCGAGCTCCTTCACGAGGGCGGCCTTGGCCTCCTCCTTGAGCGCCTTGACGGCGGCGGAACGGACGGCCTTCTCCTTGCCGAAGATGGCGGTGATGAGGCGCTCGGTCGGAACGACGCGCTCGATGATCGCACGGGCGGCCGGGGTGGCACCGACGAGGGGGAAGGTGGCCTTGGGCTTGCCGGCGAGGCGCACGAGCTCCTCGATCGCAGCGATGATCGGCTGGATGGCCTGGTGGCCGAACTCAAGGGCCTTGATGAACTCCTCCTCGGGCAGCTGATCCGAGCTACCCTCGATCATCAGCATATCGCGCTTGTTGCCGACATAGATGAGGTCCAGCGAGGAACCGTACATCTGCTCGATGGTGGGGTTGGCAACGAACTGACCCTCGATGAGAGCGACGCGGACGCAGCCGATCGGGCCACCCCACGGGATGTCGGAGATGGCGAGGGCGGCGCTGGCACCATTGACCATCGGGATGTCGGACTCGTTGAGCTGGTCGGCGGAGAGTAGCTGGCCGATGATCTGGACCTCGTTCAGGAGGCCTTCTGGGAAGAGGGGGCGGCAGGGGCGGTCGCAGAGGCGGGAGGTGAGGATCTCCTTCTCGGAGGGACGGCCCTCGCGCTTGAAATAACCACCGGGGAAACGGCCGGCGGCGGCGTACTTCTCGCGGTAATCCACCGTGAGGGGGAAGAAATCCTGGCCGGGCTTGGTGCCCTGGGCAATGCAGGCGGTGACGAAGACGTTGGTCTCGCCGACGCAGACGTTGACGGCGCCATTGGCGAGCCCGGCGTAGGTGCCGGTGGAGAACGTGATCCCCAGGCCGGGGACGGTAACATTATGTTTCTGATTCATAAACGAACACTACGGACGATACGGACGGTCAAAGGGCAGCGGGAGGTTGGAGCGAACGGGCCAACGCCCTGGACTTAGCGGACGTTCGCGGGCTCCCCCGGGGGAGAGCGGCGGCAGCCCCGGAACCCGGGGCCACGCGATAATCGGTCGGTCACTGCCGTCTACTCGGCAGACGCGAGAGATTTCCGTTTGGCGTCCGGCGCGTCCCGCGGGGGGCACCAAACGGAAATGTCCCGGTCTGATCGAGCGTCGAAAGAACAACGGGCGACCCGCGGATCGGGTCGCCCGTTAGACGAAAGCGTTACTTGCGGAGGTTTAGCTTCTGGAGCAACTCGTTGTACTTGGGCAGATTGGTCCGCTTCAAGTAGTCGAGGAGTTTGCGCCGGCGGGAGGCCATCTGCAGCAGGCCGCGGCGCGAGTGGAAGTCCTTGCGGTGCGTGCGGAGGTGCTCGGTCAGGTGGTTGATGCGGGCGGTCAGGAGCGCGACCTGGACTTCGGACGAGCCGGTGTCCTTATCGTGGGTCTTATATTCCGAGATGATCTGGGGCTTAACGACTAGGGTGGACATGGGTTTGTGGTTGATGGACACGACTGTAGGGAGTCCTGACGGACCCCGTGCCACCCGCTCCTCCCGAGTGGAAATCGGGCCGAGCCGGCGTCACCGTTCCAATCCCGCGGAGTGCGGGACCAGTCATGGTGGACACCCGCAACCGGCGGGTACCCACTGACGCAAGGCACCACTTCCGCAAGTTCCGACCCCGCCGGCAAGTGTAAATTCCACCCTCCTTCGCCAAGGCTTCCGCCTTCGCCGAGGCGTCCGCGGCCCAGTCGGCGGACAAGTCGGCGGACGAGACGGCGGACGGGACGGCGGGCAGGCACGCCCCAGCTACAACGAGCCGAGGCGGGGCGGAATTGGGGGCCGACTTCACAAACCGGGGCGACGCGCCCCAGCTACAACGAGCCGCCAGCGGGACGGAATTTGGTTTGGGATCTGGTGAGGTTTAAACCCTAAATTGGCGTCTTACAGCCTCGCCTCCGAAAGGGCCGGCCGACGGACCACACTGGACGCACACTGGAAGCACACTGAAGGCAGATCGAAGGAGAACCGAACGAGAACGCCGGACATCCCCCCGTCAGCCTCGACACCGGCGCTATACATCTTAAAGCCATTTCCAATAATGGCTTGTGCAACTCCGTGGCGCACGTTTCGCGACCCGGACGGGCGGGGTTGAGGGCGCGGCGCGGTCACGGCGGCGCAGGCGCGCCAAGCACCCTGGATGGGGTTAAGCGCCTAATTTACCCCCCAAAACGGGGGCGCGCGGCGCGGCAAGCGCTTAGCGCGAAATGTCGGCCTGGGTAAGGATGCGGAAGCCGCGTTGGGAAAGGGCTTGGGCGGCGACCTCGGCGTCCTCAGCATTGATCGCGAGGGCGGATTTGCCCTCGGGGCGGCGGATGAAGCTGTACACGTAGTGGATGTTGATCTCCGCCTCGAACAGGGCGGCGAGCACGCCGCTGAGCTCGGCCTCGCCGGCGAGTTCAACCGCCAAGACCTCCACCTCGGTGTACGGGAAGTCGTTGTTCACCATTAGTTCCCGCGCGCGCTCGGGGTCGTCGACGATGACGCGGACGATCGCGCTGTCGGTGGTGTCGAGGACGGTGATCGCGATGATGTGGACCTCGCTTTTGCGAAACAGGGAGGTGAGGTCGTGCAGCCGGCCGACGCGGTTTTCGGCGAAGATCGAAAACTGCCGCACCGGATCGCGGGCCGAGAGGGAGACGGAAGTCATCCTGTTGACAAGTTAAGGCGGGGTGGCGGCGGGTCAACGGCGCTTTCCGCCGGTCTCGAATACCTTCGGGTTGAGGCGCGGGGCCGAATGCGTCCATTATCCCCTGTGGCCGCTCCCGCTCCTGCCTCCCCACCCGCGACCGCGCGGGGGAACGCGGACCGGACCGCGCGGGGGGCGCGGCTGATATTGCAGGGGGCCTTGGTCAACCTGCTGCTGGCGGGGATCAAGTTCACGGCGGGCATTCTGGGCCACACCCAGGCGCTGATCGCGGATGGGGCGGAATCGCTGCTGGACGTCGTTTCGTCGCTGGTGGCGTGGGCGGGGTTCAAGGTGGCGGCGCGACCGCCGGACGCCGACCACCCCTACGG
>SYDD01000086.1 GCA_005786775.1 Opitutaceae bacterium | reverse complement strand
TTCGCGGCGGCGGCGGGCCTCGTGCTGCGCCACCGCTGAACCGCGGCCGGGCGCCGGACTTCGGCCTTGCGCCCCGGTCCCCGCCGGCTCCTCAATCCCGGATCCGCCGATGAAGTCCCTCCAAGAACTCACGATCCAGCTATACGCCGACGGCGCCGACCGGGCGGGCATCCTGGAGCTGTACGCGAAGCCCTACATCCGCGGCCTGACCACCAATCCGACCCTGATGCGCAAGGCGGGGATCAAGGATTACGAGGCCTTCGCCCGGGACATCCTTGGCACCGTCACGGCCAAGCCCCTTTCGCTGGAGGTGTTCTCGGACGAATTCCCAGAGATGCGCCGCCAGGCCCTCCGCCTCGCCTCCTGGGGCGCAAACGTCTACGTCAAGATCCCGATCACGAACTCCCGGGGTGAGTCAGCCCTGACGCTGATCCGCGAGCTGGGGGCGGAAGGGGTGAAGCTCAACGTGACCGCGCTCCTCACGCTGCCGCAGGTGGCGGGTGTGGCCGCGGCGCTGCCGGCGGGGCTGCCCGCGGTGGTCTCCGTGTTCGCCGGGCGGATCGCAGACACCGGGGTGGACCCGATGCCGTTGATGCGGGCGGCGGGCGCGCTGCTGGCGGACCGGCCCCAGGCGGAACTCCTCTGGGCCAGCACGCGCGAGGTGCTGAACATCCTGCAGGCGCAGGCCTGCGGCTGCGCGATCATCACCGTCCCGCACGACATCCTCGCCAAGGCGGCCACCCTGCTCGGCCAGGACCTCGGCGCCCTCTCCCTCGACACCGTGCGGATGTTCGCGAAGGACGCGGCGGCCTGCGGTTTCCAGCTCTGACCCGGTGGTCCCGCCCTCCTGCGCCTTGAACCTTCTCTTCGTCAACTACGGGGACTTCACGACCAACAGCCTGAACCACATCGGGGGGTTCGCGAACACCCTGAGCGCCGCGGGCCACGCTTGCGCGGTGGCGGTCCCGGGCGAGCTGGAGACCTTGCGGCACGTCGCGGACCCGCTCTTCATTCCAATCACCCACGCCGAGGCGGCGGCGCGGCCGGCCCTGTTCCCGGACGGGCGGCCCGCCGATCTGATCCACGCCTGGACCCCGCGCGAGGGCGTGCGGAAGTGCGTCCTCGCGTACCAGCGGGCCGTGGTCGCCGCGGGCGGGACGCCGGCCCGGCTGGTGATCCACCTCGAGGACAACGAGCACTTCCTCCTCGAGCGCTACACTGGCCGGACGCTAGCCCGGCTGCGGGCCCTGCCGGCCGGGGAGCTCGCGAGCCTGGTCGACGACCGCCTGCCCCACCCCTTCCGCGCCGAGAGTTTCCTGCGGCTGGCGGACGCGGTGACGCACATCATCGCGCCGCTGGCGGAGTTCGCGCCGCCGGGCACGCCCACGCACCTGCTATTTCCGGGGGTGGACTTCGGGCTGTACCGCGCGGACCTGGCGGGTTCCGCGGCGGTGACGGCCGAGCGCGCGGCCCTGGGGCTCGGACCCGACGAGCGCGTGGTCGTGTTCACCGGGAGCAACACCTTCGCCAACGAGCCCGAGATGCGGGAGCTCTACCTCGCGGTGGCGCTCCTCAACCAGCGCGGCGTGCCCACCCGGCTGGTGCGCACCGGCCTGAATTCCCCCCACTTCCTCGCCGGCCTCCCGGAGGACGTCCGGCGCCACGTCCTCGACCTCGGCTTCGTGGAGAAGCGCCGTCTGCCCGTGCTGCTGGCCCTCGCCGACGTCCTGGTGCAACCGGGCCAGCCGGGGCCGTTCAACGACTACCGCCTTCCCTCCAAGCTCCCCGAGTTCCTGGCCTCGGGCCGCCCCGTGGTGATGCCGCGGGCCAACCTCGCCCCCCTGTTGGAGGACGGGCGCGACGCCCTTTTCCTCCCGCCGGGCGGGACACCGGAGGACATCGCCGACGCTTGCCAGCGGCTGTTCCGGGAGCCGGAACTCGCGGCCAGCCTCGGGCGCCACGGGGCCGCCTTCGCCCGCTGGCACTTCGACCTCGCGGGGAACACCCGCCAGCTCGCCGCCCTCTACGCCGAGACCACCGCCCGCCCGGGCCGGGCCGACTGGGCCACCCTGGCGGAAGCGACCGCGACCGACGCGACCCTCTTCGCCGCCGGGCTGGCCGCCCAGCTGAACGAGGCCGCGGCCACCCTAGACGACGCCGCGGCGCGCCAACTCGCGGCCCAGACCGACCTTCTCGCCGGCATCGTCCGCCAGCTCGAGCAGGGCGTCGAGGCCGCCGCCCGTGACCGGGTGGCCGCCGCGCAGGCGGACCGCGACGCGATCGCGGCGCGCGAGGAGCTCACGCGCAACCACGCCGGCAATCTCGAGGCGCTGCTCGCCGCGGCCAGGGAGCACGCGACCGGGCTCGAGCGGGCCCGCGAGCTCACCCAGAACCACGCCGACCACGTGGCCCGCGAGCGGGACCAGCACCGCGTCCGCCGGGAGCAGGCGGACGCGCTCCTGCGCTCCGCGCGCGTGCAGGTCACGGCCTACGAGAACGCGATCCTCGCGGCCGACGCCGAGCTCGCCGAGCTCCGGCCCGCCTTGGCCCAAACCCGCGCTGAGTTGGTCGAGACCCGGGAACGCGCCGCCCGCGAGGCCGCCGCCCAGGCGGAGTCGGCGCGGCTGAATGACGCGGACCTGCGCGCCCGGCACGCCGCGGAACTTGCCGCCGAGCGGGCGGCCGCCGCGCAGCGCCTGACCCAGGCCCAGGACATCATCCGGACGCGCGACGAAAAGATCGGCCGGATGCAGGAATCGTTCTCCTGGCGCGCCACGGCCCCGTTCCGCGCCCTGCGCCGCGCCCTCCTCGACGGACCCGCCGCGCCGGCCGTCTCGCCCGTTCTTCTGGGCAACGTCGACTACCCGCAGGACTGGTCGCGCGTCGCCCCCACGCTGAATGTCCGGGGCTGGTCCCTCCACCGCGACCGGATCCCCTTGCAGGCCGTCCGCGCGCGCCTCGGCCGCACCCCGGCCGCCGTGGAGTTCGGCCTGGAGCGCCTCGACGTGCTGGACCACTTCCGCGACCACCCGGGCGCAGAGCGCTCCGGCTGGATCGTCAAGGCCGACGTGCCCCGCTTCGGGCGCCACCTGCTCCTCATCGAGGTGCAGGACGCCAACGGCGCCTGGCACCCCGCCGTCGCCCGCGAGGTCCGCCGCACCGCCGCGGCCGCGCCGCCGCCACCCAACACCTACGCTTCCTGGGTCGCCGCCTACGACACCCTGACGCCCGAGGACGCGGACCGGATCCGTCAGCGCCTCGCCCGCCTTTCCCGCAAGCCGCTCATCTCGGTCCTGCTTCCTGTCTACGACGCCCCCGAGAAGTGGCTCGTCCGGGCCATCGAGTCCGTCCGCCGCCAGCTCTACCCGCACTGGGAGCTGTGCATCGCCGACGACGCCTCGCGCCAGCCGCACGTCCGGCGGGTCCTCGAGCGGTACCAGCGCCGCGATCCGGACCGGATCAAGGTCGTCCTGCGCGACACCAACGGCCACATCTCCGCCGCCTCCAACTCGGCGCTGGCCCTCGCGCACGGCGAGTTCATCGCCCTGCTGGACCACGACGATGAGCTGCGGCCCCACGCCCTGGCGTGCGTGGCCCTCGAGCTGGACGCGCACCCCGAGGCGGACCTCGTCTACAGCGACGAGGACAAGGTGGACGAAAACGGCCACCGGTACGACCCGTACTTCAAGCCGGACTGGAATCCGGATCTGTTCAACGTTCAGAACTTCATCAGCCACCTCGGCGTCTACCGCACCCTGCTGGTGCGCGAGGTCGGCGGCTTCCGCGTCGGCTACGAGGGCTCGCAGGACTGGGATCTCGCGATGCGGGTGATCGAGCGCAGCGCGCCTGAGCGCATCCGCCATATCCCGAAGATCCTTTATCATTGGCGGAGCGTGCCCGGTTCCACGGCGCTGCTGATCGGCGCAAAGAACTACGCCGCGCAGGCGGCGGAAAAGGTGATCAGCGAGCACTTCACCCGGATCGGCGTGGAGGCCCGCCTCTCGCCGACCAAAGGCTCGTACTGGCGCGTGCATTACCCGCTGCCGGCGCCGGCGCCCCGCGTCACCCTGATCATCCCCACGCGCAACCGCCTCGAGGTGCTGCGCCCCTGCCTCGAGAGCCTCCTCGGCCGGACCACCTACCCGGACTTCGAGGTGCTGGTGGTCGACAATGGCAGTGATGACCCCGCGACGCTCGCGTACCTGGAGGAGGTCGCGCGCCCCGTGGCCGGTCGGGCGGCCGTGCGCGTGCTGCCGCAGCCCGGGGAGTTCAACTACTCCGCCCTGAACAACGCGGGAGTCGCCGCCACGGACGCGCCGCTGGTGGCCCTGCTGAACAATGACCTCGAGGTGATCCACGAGGACTGGCTCGACGAGATGGTCGCGCACGCGGTCCGGCCGGAGATCGGCTGCGTCGGCGCGAAGCTGTACTACCCGGACGACCGGATCCAGCACGCCGGGGTCATCCTCGGCGTGGGCGGGGTCGCGGCGCACGCGTGGCAGACGCATCCGCGCGGGGCCGCCGGCCAGGCGCACCGGAACCTGCTGCAGCAGAACCTCTCGGCCGTGACCGCCGCGTGCCTCGTCGTGCGCCGCGAGGTCTACCTCCGGGCGGGCGGTTTCAACGCGGACCAGCTGAAGGTGGCCTTCAATGACGTGGATTTCTGCCTGAAGGTCCGCGCCGCCGGGTACCGCAACCTCTGGACGCCCTACGCCGAGCTCTACCACCACGAGAGCGCGAGCCGCGGCAAGGAGGACACTCTCGAGAAGCGCGACCGTTTCCGCGCCGAGGTGGAGTATATGCGCGCGACGTGGGGCGAGCTGCTGGACCGCGATCCCGCGTACAACCCGAACCTCACACTCACGATCAACGACTTCACCCTCGCGCTGCCCCCCCGGCCCTGGCCGCCGCTCGCCTGAGGGACCTCCGCGATGTCCGCCTGCCTCGATGCCCCCGTCGCCGGCGTCCCCCTCGACCCCCTCGGCTTCGTGGTCCGGGGCTGGGTGCGGCCGGAACCGGCCTTCGCCCCCGGCGAGGCCCTCGAGGTCTGGACGGATGGCGTGTGCCTCGGCCGCACGCTGACCCGGTACGAGCGTCCTGACGTGAACCAGGCCCTCGGCCTGCCGGCGGGGACGGCCTGCGGTTTCGAACTCGCCGCGCACCATCCCGGCGCGGGCGCCGCGCCTTTCACGGTCGAGCTCCGCCGGCGGCTGCCGGGCGCGGATGCCGGGCCCGGGCTGGCCCGGGTCACCGTCACGCCGATCGCGCGGGACTACCGGCGGAATCATTTCGGCGTGCTCCTCGACCAAGGGACCACCGCGATCCAGCGGCGGGCGAACATCTGGGCCACCGGACCCTCCCAGGCCGAGGGCAGCCCTGAGCTGGCGACCCTGCTCCGCCGTCACCTCGGGCCGCCGCCGCGGAGCGTGCTCGACGTTGGCTGCGGCCTCGGGTCGTACGGGCGGGGACTGCTCGCCGACGGCTACGGCTGGTTCGGGGCGGAGGTGAATCCGGAGGACTGCGCGGAGCTCGCGCGGCTCGGCCTCCCGCACCAGCGGGTCGACGGCCGGACGCTGCCCTTCGCCGACGGCGCCTTCGCCTCGGCCCTCTGCATCGAGGTCCTGGAGCACGTCGAGGACCCCCGCGCCTTCCTGCGGGAAATCGCGCGCGTGGCCCCGGCGCAGGTGATCGTCTCGGTGCCCAACTGCGAGTTGCTCGGTTATCTCTGGGACCATCTGGCCACGCCCTGGCATATGCTGGAGGCGAGCCACGTGAACTTCTTCACCCGGTGGAGCCTGGGCGCGCTGCTGCGCGAGTTCTGGCCGGAGGTCGAGGTGGGCTTCCACACCCCTTATCCGCTGCGCACGCCCGAGGGCACCCCGCTCCACTACAACCTCCTCGCGTGCGCGCGCCGGATCGGCGCGCCGGCGCCGGCGGCAACCTGACGCCGATTGTTAGCTTGAGCCCCGACGGGGATCGTTTCCCCTCGAGGAAATTCCGTGCCGCCGTCCCTGTCCCGCGCCGCCTTCGGCGTCTGCCTGTTTCTGGTCGTCGTCGCCGCCAAGTGGGCGACGTTCGACCGCTTCGGCTCGCCGATGCCGGACTGGGACCAGTGGGACGCGGAGGCGTCGGCGCTGCTCGTGCCCTGGCTGGACGATGACCCGGGTTTCCTCGGACGGTTGTTCGCGGCCCACAACGAGCACCGGGTCGTCCTGACCAAGCTGCAGGCCCTGGCGTTGACGCTCGCGAACGGCCAATGGGACGCGCGGCTGGAGGCGGTGGTCAACGCGCTGCTGCACGGCCTCGTGGCCTTCGGCCTCTGGGGAATGGCGGCGCGGCGCTGGCCGGGCCCGCCGCTGGCGGCGTGCTGGGTCCTGCTGGCGGCGCTCACCGGCCTGCCGCTCGGCTGGCAGAACGTCCTCGGCGGATTCCATTCGCAACAGTACTGGCTGCTCGGCCTGTCGGTCGCAACGGTGGCGCTCCTGCCGTTCGCGCGAGCCGGGAGCGCGCGGTGGTGGGCGGGGGCGGCGGCGGCGGCGCTCGCGCTCTTCTCGATGGGTTCGGGCCTGCTGGCCGCGGCGGCGGCGGGCGCGCTCACAGCGGTACGCTGGGCGCGGCGGGAGACGCCTGCGCGGGACGCCCGCGCGACCCTGGCCCTGGCGGCGGCCGTGGTGGGCGCCGGGGTTCTGTTGCGCGTGGAGGTGGAGTGGCACCAGGCGATGAAGGTGCGCACCGCGGGGGACTTCCTCGCCAGCATCGTGCACAGCCTGCAGTGGCCGTGGCAGCAACGGGACTGGGCGGCCGTGGTGCTCTGGCTCCCGTGGACGCTGGTCGCCCTTGGCCGGCTGCGGCCGCCGCCCGCGGGACGCGCCTCGCCGGGACCCCGCGATGATCACGCCCTCTTCGTCACCGGCCTCGGCGGCTGGGTGCTCCTGCAGGTCGCGGCCACCGCCTATGCGCGGGGCGCCGGCGGAGGCTACCCGGCGTCGAGGTATATGGACACGCTCGCCCTCGGCGTGGTCGCCAACGCGTTCGCGCTGCTGCACCTGCTGACCGGCGAGCGGCCCCGCCTCGTCCGCGGGCTGGGGCTGGTCTGGTTGGGGCTCCTCGGCTCCGGCTTGGTCCCATTGCTGCGCGACACGATCACGCCGGAGCTCCACGAGGCCCGGGCCTACTACCGCAACGCGGAAGGCTATCTGCGGCGTTACCTCGCCACCGCGGACCCGGCCCACCTCATCCCCGGGCCGCACCTCCCCTACCCGAGCGTCGAGGGGCTGGTGGACCATCTGACCCACCCGGGGCTGCGCGCGCTGCTGCCGGTGCCCCTACGGACGCCGCTCGCGCTGCCCGCGCTGGATACGGAAGAGACCGGCTTCCGGGTCAACGACGCCCGGGGATGGACAACTCCGGCCGCCCCGCGGCGAGGCCTCTCCCCGGCGACGGCGGCGTTGGACTACGGCGTGACGTGGGGGAGCCACGGAGCGACCGGGGTGGCGGAGCGGGGCACGTGGCGGAGTGCGGTGCTGCCCGCGCCGGAGCGGCGGTGGCTGCGCTTTGAGACCGCGGGCCAACCCGGGGCGCCCGGCGTCGCCCTCGAACTGCGGGCGGCGGACGACGACCGCCTGCTCGGGGTCGTGGCGCCTTCGCGGGAACCCGGCGACGGCTGGCGGGCCGCGTACGTGCGCGCGCCGGCCGTGCCCTACCGCCTCGTGGCGCGGGACGAGTCGGAGCGCCACTGGCTGGCGTTCAGCGGTCCGGTGGAAATGGGCGGCCTTTCGCACGCGGCTTGGCAGGCCACCAAGCACGCCAATACCCTGCTCACGGCCGCGCTGGCCTTAAGCCTGGCGCTGGGGCTGGCCACGCTCCTCCGCCTCCAGCGGCGGGCGGGTTAAAACCTTGTCGCCGGCCCTGCCTCGGGAAGAACCTTCGGCGCCGATGAAATTCCTGACCCTGCCGGCCTTGCTGGCGGCCGCCCTGCTGAGTGCGGCCGTGGCGCTGCCGCTGCTGCCGTCGGCGCGGATGGGTCAGGATCGTTTCGCGCTGGAGCTGGTCTACACCGCGCCGGCGGCCGCCAGCATCCAGCTCTACCTCGATGACGGTGGGGGTTACCGGGACAGCCTGCAGGCGCAGGCCGCGTTGCCCGCGGCGGAGGCGCCGGCCCTCGTGCGGCTCCCGATTCCGGCGGGCACCTACCGCAGCGTGCGCCTCGACCCGCCGGAGGGCGGGCGGGAGATGACGCTGCGTTCGGCGCGCCTGCGCACCCGGGCGGGCCGCACCTTGGCGGAGATCCCGCTCCCGGGGCTGCGGGCTGGCCAGCAGATCGCGGCGCTCACCGCGGGACCCGCGGGCCTGGCGGTGCGGTCGCAGCCCGGCGGCGAGGACCCGCAGCTCCTGCACGATTTCCCGGCGCCCGTCGCGGTGGGGCTCAGTTGGCGCGACTACGCGGCGGAGCTGCTCCCGTTCCAGCTGCCGGTCCTGGCCGCCCTCGTCGCGCTGCTCTTCCTGCTGGACCGGCTCGCCGGCATCCGCGGGCGGGTCGCCGTGCGCTTCGGGGCGCTCGCGCCCGGAACCCGGGTGGCGCTAGCGGCGGCCGGCGCGGTCCTGGCCAGCGCGTACCCGGTCGTGTTCCTCGGCAAGAGCCACGTTTCGCCGAACCTGGGAACGACACTTCTTTACGGCGAGTTCCCCACCCTGCCGGGCGACCGGTCGACGGAGACCACGGACGTGAAGCTGTCGGACATCGGCGCCGTGATGTGGCAGCACGTCCCGTTCTCGATGATGCAGCGGCGGGCGCTCCTTGAGGGCGAGCTGCCGCTCTGGAACCGCTACAGCGCGATGGGCGTGCCGCTGCTCGGCCAAGGGCAGTCGATGTTCGGTGACCCGCTGCACCTGCTGGTGGTCGCAGCCGACGGGGCGGCGTGGGCGTGGGACGCGAAGTACCTGCTCGCCAAGTGGCTGCTGGCGTTCGGCCTGGGCCTGAGCGTGCTCGCGCTCACCCGGCCCGGTCCGGCCACGGCGGCGGTGCTGGTGGCGGTGGCGGCGCCCTTCCTCGGTTTCTTCCTCTATCGCCTGAACCATCCGGCCTACTTCAGCCTCTGCTACGCGCCGTGGCCGCTCTACTGCCTCGTGCGCATCGCGCTCCTAGATCCCGCCCGGGACGGCGCGGCGGCCGTGCACCGGGGCACGCGCCGCTGGTCCCTCGCCCTGCTGGGCGCGAACCTCGCGCTGATGTGCAGCGGCACCGTCAAGGAGGCTTATATGCTGCTGGTGAGCGTGAACCTGGCCGGCGCCGGGGTGGTGCTCGCGGGCCACGGGGACGTGCGTAGCCGCCTAGGCCGGTTGGGCACTCTGACTTGGCACGGCATCCTGTTCACGCTCCTCACGGCGCCCGTGTGGGGCACGTTCCTCGGCGCCCTCGGCAATGCCTACACCGGCTACAACGAGGCCAGCGCCTACCAGCTCCAGCCCGCCCTCCTGCTCGGTCTGTTCGATGAGGCCTTCTATCGGCCCCTGCTCACCAAGGACCAGGTGTTCGGTCCCTCGCTGAACTTCCTGCTGCTGCTCGGGATCCTGTATTACCTCGCCACGCTGCGGGACCAATTCACGCGGCCCGCCGCGATCGCCCTCGGCGCGGCCTGCCTGCCGCCGCTCGCGCTGGCCTTCGGCCTGGTGCCTCCGGCCTGGATCGTGACCGTGCCTTTCCTCCGGAATGTCGCCCATCTGGACAACACCTTCTCCTGCGTGCTGATCGTACTGGGCACGGTGCTCGCGGGACTCGGCTTCGCCAGCGCCGGCCGGCGCCTGGGCACACGCGAGGGCCGCGGGGACCTGGCCATCGCCGCCCTCCTGCTGTTCGCCCTCGTGTTCGCGTGGGTCGCCTTCCGGCAGGCGTCCCATCGCGTCATCTTCGGCCCGACGTTCTCCGTCCACCCGCCCGGCCAGACGCTCGCGATCAACCCGTTCCTTTGGAACTACCTCGCGAGCCTGCTCACGGCGGCGCTGCTCCTTGCGTTCACCGCGCGCCGCGCCGCCGTCCACGGCTGGACCTCCGCGCGGGCCCTGCTCGCCGTCACCTGCGTGCTCGCGCTCGTCTGGCGCCACGGCCTGCACGCGGCCGCGGTGGGCTTCGATGACTTCACCGCGCAGCCGACCGCGCGGGCGGACTTTCACGCCCGCTCCCCGGCGATCGAGCACCTGCGGGCCGCCCACGCCCGCGAGCCCGGCCGCGTCTTCGGCTTCCAGTCGCACCTGTTTCCCGGCTGGACGGGTGTTTACGGCCTGGAGGCCGTCCACGGGCCGGACGCGCTGGTCAATCCCGCGCTGCGCGACCTGCTGGGCGCCAGCGGGGTGGAGCGCCAATGGGACTGGCGGCTCTACGCGGAGGCGAAGGACGCGGGGGCGGTGCGTCCGTTCCTCGACGCGCTGAACGTGCGGCATTACGTCGACCGCGGGGGCGACGCGCGGGCGCTCGCGACCCACCTCCGCCCCGAGCTCGCGGCGGACCTCGAGGTTTACTCGAGCCCGACCGCCTGGCCGCGCGCCTTCTTCTGTCCCGAGGTGATCGAGTACCAGGGGGCGCCGGAGCTGGTCGCGCGGATCCGCGCGAGCGCGGGGCGGCCCTTCGCGGCGGTGGAGCGGAGCGACGGGGCGGCGGTCGCCGCGGTGGCGAAGGTGGCGCGGGGCACGGGCGCGGCGCCCGCGGAGCCGGCGAGCCATTACCAGCTGGGGCCCAACGCCACCTCGTTCCTCGTGCGCGCCCGAGAGCCCGGCGTGGTGGTCCTTACCGAGGCCAACTGGCCCCGGGACTTCCGGGCCACCGTCAACGGCCGCGCTGCCCCCGTGATCCGCGTAAACCATGCCTTTCTCGGCCTCGTCCTCGACGGTCCGGGCGAGTACCGCGTGACCTTCCGTCACTGGCCGCGGGACCTTTCGCGCAACGTCAGCCTCAGCCTGCTCGGTGCCCTGCTCCTCGCAGGCACCGTCTGGCTCGGCCGCCGCGGTGCCGCGGCCCCCTCCCGATGAACGCCCCCGCCTGCCGCGCCTGCGGTTCCCGCCGCACCACCCTCCGGGGCACCCGCCGCGGCCGCACCCGCCCCACCGAGTTCTCGTTCCACGACTGCGCCGACTGCGGCCTGCTCTTCGTCGAACCCTTCGCGGGCTTCGCGCTGTACGATGACGCCTATTACCGCGGGCAGGGCCCGGACCCGTTCGTAGATTACGAGACCGAGTACCGTGATTGGCGGGCGACTGATCGCCGACTGGAGCTGGCCGACCTCCACCGCCTTGCCGCGGCACACCTCCGGCGCCAGGCCGGGACGGGGCCCGTGCGCTGGCTCGACTTCGGCTGCGGCGCCGGGGCGCTCCTTAAATACCTGCGCGACCAGCGGACGATCGGGGGCCGTCCCCTCGAGCTGGCGGGCCACGACGTCGGCTCCTACGCGGACCTGCTCCGCGATCGCGATGGTTTCCGGATCCTTGATTTGGAGCAGATCGCGACGGAGCCGGCGGGCACCTTCGATATCGTCAGCATGATCGAGGTGATCGAGCACCTGCCCGCGCCGCTCGATCCGGTCCGCGCGATCGCGCGGCTGCTGCGGCCCGGCGGATTGCTGCTGCTCACCACCGGCAACCTCGACTGCCCGGTGGCGCGGCGCCAGGGCCTGGACTTCGCGTACTGCGTGCCGGAGATCCACGTCAGCCTCTTCAACCCCGCGGCCCTCGGGTGGCTCTACCGGGCCGCGGGTCTCGAGCCGCGGAACGTCCGCTACCGCGGCGCCCTGCACTTCAAGGTGCTCAAGAACCTCCGCTTCCGCCCCGGACTGAGGTTCGCCGCCCGCGCCCTGCTGGCGCTGCCGCCGGTCGTGCGCCTGATCGATGGCCTTTACGGCGTCTCCGCGATGCCCTGCGCGGTGAAGCCGTCCGCCTCCTCCTGACTCGCGATGCGCCCCCAGCCCTTTCCCACGATCCCGGGCGGTGTCCTCTCGGTCATCGTCCCCATCTACAACGAGGCGGCGACGGTGAACGCAGCCCTCGACGCGATCCTCGCCAAGGAGATTCTGGGCTGGCAGCTGGAGATCATTCTGGTCGAGAGCAACTCCACCGACGGTACGCGCGACGCGGTGCGGGCGCGGCGGGATCATCCGCGGGTGCGGCTGATCCTCGAGGATCAACCACGCGGCAAGGGCCATGCGGTCCGCGCCGGGCTAAAGGCGGCGACGGGCGACGTGGTGCTGATCCAGGATGCGGACCTCGAGTACGACCTCGGCGACTACGAGATCCTGCTCGCGCCGCTGGCGGCCGGGCGGCAGTCGTTCGTCCTCGGCTCGCGGCACGGCGAGGGCGGCTGGGCGATCCGCTCCTTCTCCGACCAACCGCTGCAGGCGCTCACGCTGAACGCCGCGCACTGGGGTTTCACGCTCCTGATTAACGTGTCCCTGGGCGTTTGGCTCCGCGACCCGTTCACGATGTACAAGGTCTTCCGCCGCGACTGCCTCGAGGGGCTGCGGTTCGAGTGCAACCGGTTCGACTTCGACTGGGAGCTGCTGATCAAGCTGATCCGCTCGGGGCACCGGCCGATCGAGATCCCGGTCAGCTACCGCTCGCGCTCCTTCAAGCAGGGCAAGAAGATCGCGATGGTGCGGGACCCGCTCACGTGGCTGTGGGCGCTGGCGCGATTCCGGTTCGCGCGGCTCTGATCCCCTGGCCGGATCCGCGATGCTCCCGCGCCTCCCGCTGCTGCTGGCCGCCGCCCTGATCGCGGCGCTGCTGTTCCGTGCGCGCGACGCGCAACGGCCGGAGGCGGCGCTGCCCGGCTTGCCCGCGGAGATCGCCGGCCGGTTCACGGCCGACGGCGGGTGGTTTCCGGGCGAGCCCCTCCTGACGCGCGTACCCGTCCGCGCCTGGGGTTCGTGGTCCGGCGACGACGATCACCGCGGGCGCCTCTTCGTCGGACCCTTTCCCGCTCCGGCACGGTTGCAACTCGCGGCGAGCGGTTACCCGGCGCGGGCCGGCAACCTGCTCGCTGTGGAACTGGTGGAGAGCGGGGAACGCCGCCCGGTGGAGACCGGGCCGGACATCGGGGAGCGCTGGCGCGTCGTCCACTGGGAGGTGCCCGCGGGCTGGCAGGGACGGCCCGTCCGGATTGTGGCGGTGGATGAGGCGACGGGGCCGGGCGGCTGGCTGGCGGTGACGGAACCCCTGCGCGGGGGCCGCGGCGAGGGGGCCAACGCGCTGACGGTGACGCTCGCGGGCTTCGCGTGGAACGGCCTGCTGCTCTTCCTGCTTTGGCGCGCGGCGATCGGCTGGCTCGGGCCGCGCGGCTGGTTCGCGTCGCACTGGCTGCCGCTCGCGGGCGCGGGCCTGGTCGCCGCCGCGGCCTACGGCGTGTTCTGGGCCTATTTCGCGCACCCGTGGCTCGGCCGGCTGGCGGCGGGGGTCCTGCTCGCGGGCGCATTCGTGCTCGCGTTGCGGCGGGCCGCGCCCGCGCTGCCGGCCGAGGCCCGGCTCACCGCGCGGCTCGCCGCCCTGATCGGCTGCGGTTCGCTGGCGCTGCTCCACCTGTTCCCCTCGCTGCTGAGCTTCGACGACCTCGCGGCCAACCGCTTCCGCGAGCGGATGCCCTCCGACAACGTGCTGCCCTTCGACGTGGCGAGCCGGCTCCACGCAGGGCTGCCCCCGACCCACCCGCTCGCGCAATGGCAGTCGAGCGACCGCCCGCCCCTGCAGGCCGGCTGGGAGTTGCTGACGTGGGGCGCCGGCGAAGTCGCCGGGCTCGATCCGCGCACGGCGAGCGGTACGGCGGCGGTCTGGTTCCAGCTGCTGTGGGTGCCGGCCGCCTACGGCCTCCTCCGCACGCTCGGGCTGCGTCCCGCCCGGGCCGCCGGCTGGACCGCGGCCGTCGCGTTGACGGGGTTCTGCGTGCAGCACACGACCTTCACCTGGCCGAAGCTGGCGTCCGCCGCGTTCCTCCTCGGGGCGTGGGCGCAGTGGTTCGCGCCGCCCGGCGGGAAGCGGCGGCGGCGGGACTTCGCGCTGGGCGCGGCCGGGGCGGCACTCGCGTGGCTGAGTCACGGCGGGGCCGCGTTCTCCCTGCTGGCGCTCGCGCCGGCGGTGCTCCGCGGCCTCCGCGGGGGCGAATGGCGGAGTTGGGGCCTGGCCGCGGTGGTCTTCCTCGCGGCCGCGACCCCGTGGCTGGCCTACCAGCGTCTCTACGAACCCCCGGGCAACCGGCTCCTGAAGTGGCACCTCGCGGGCGCGGAGGTGCCGGACGCGCGGGGTTTCGGCGAGACGCTGCGCACCGCCTACGCGGGGCTGACGTGGTCCGAGATCGCGGCGCACAAGGCCGCCAACCTCCGCGTCCTGTTCGCCGGCAACTGGCGCGCGCTAGGCGACTTCTCGGCCGAGCACGCCAAGGCGCGGCGCCACGACGAGTTCTTCTTCCTTTTCCGGACGCTCACCTGGTGGCATGCCGGGACGGCCCTGTTGCTCGCGGCGCTGCTGCTCCCCCGCGGACGGGCCGCCCTGGCCGGCACCGCGCGCCTGCAGGCGGGCCTGCTCCTCTGGAGCACGCTGACCCTCGCGCTCTGGTGCGTCCTGATGTTCACGCCCCAATCGACCGTGATCCATCAGGGTTCCCTCGCCGTGCCGCTGGTGCTGTTCCTTTTGCTTTCCCGCTGGTGCGAGGCCGCCGGCCGGTGGGCCCTGCCGCTGATCGCCGGGCTCCAGGCGGCCACCCTCGCGGCAAATTACGCCCGGCCCAACGAGATCATCGCCGGACCGCCCACCGGGCTGCCCCTGCTGCTGGTGAGCGCGGTCGGGCTGGCCGCCGTGCTGCTCACCGCGCCGCGCGGCACCGGCGTGGAGCCGCTTCCGCCGGAGACCCAGCCCCCACCCGCACCCCTGTCGGCCCGCGCGGCGTCGCCCGCCCCGCCCGCGGCCGAGCCCGGACCCGCGGGCCGCCGCCTGCTGCTGGTCCTGTTCGGACTCGCCGCGCTCCTCGCCCTGCGCAAGCCGGACGCGCTGCTTAATCCGCAGCTCTGGGCCGAGGACGGCAGCGTGTTCCTCGTGGAGCAGGAGCAGCTCGGCGCCGCCGCCATCCTGCAGCCCTACATGGGGTACCTGCACCTGCTGCCGCGGCTCACCGCGTGGTCAGCGGCGCAATGGCTCGATCCGGCCTGGTGGCCCGCGTGGTACAACGGCATCGCCTTCCTGGTGTGGTGCGGGGTGCTCGCGCGCACGCTCTCGCCGCGCCTCCCCCTGCCCCACCGGCCGTGGCTGGCGCTCGCCGTCATCGCGGGGCCGCAGACCGGCGAGATCCTCGGCACGATCACCAACGCCCAATGGGTGACCGCGCTGCTGCTCGTCCAGCAGGCCCTGCTGCGACGGCCGGAAACTGCCACCCAGCGCCTTGGCGACCTGCTCGTCGTGGCGGCCGCGGGACTCACCGGCCCCTTCGCCGCGGCGCTGCTACCGCTCTTCGCGTGGAAGTGGTGGCGCGAGCGGGACCGGGACGCGCTCGCGGCGCTTCTGGTCGCCGGCGGGACCGCGGCGTGGCAGCTCGCGCACCTGCTGCCCGCGGCGGGCGCCGGGGGCACGCCGGGCGATCCCCTGCATGCCCTGGTCATCGTGACCCGCCGCCTGCTCATCTGGCCTTTCCTCGGACCCGGCGCTGCGCACGGCCTGCCGGC
Organism: Opitutaceae bacterium; assembly: GCA_005786775.1. GTDB lineage: Bacteria > Verrucomicrobiota > Verrucomicrobiia > Opitutales > Opitutaceae > ER46. The sequence goes on along the minus strand of SYDD01000086.1, from coordinate 452 downwards.
CGGGGTGATCGCCGGGGCCGGACTTGCTTTCGGCACGGCCTTCCTGGCCTGGGTGCTGCGCCCACACGCGCGGCGGGAAGTGCGGTTGCGCATCCTCGGCGCCGCGGGGCTGCTCCTCGCGGCCGGCGTGCTGCGCACCCGGCCGGACGCGTGGCCGCAGGATGACCTCATCTTCGCGGACCGCTATTTCTTCCTGCCCCGGCTGCTCCTCGTCTGGCTCGTCATCCTGGAGCTCGACACCGTGCCGCGGCTCGCCGCCTGGGGGGCACGGCTGGCGCTGGCGGCTTACGTGCTCCTGCCGTTGCCGAACTTCATCCTCCCGGCGGCGCCCGATTACCGCTGGCGGGAGCACTGCGGGGCGATCCGGGCCGGCACCCCCGCGAGAATTCCGATCCTCCCGGAGGACTGGATTCTCAACTACCCGGGGCGCGCCCCCCGGGAAGGGCGATGAA
>SYDD01000085.1 GCA_005786775.1 Opitutaceae bacterium | reverse complement strand
TTCGTGGAGGGCGCCGTGGTGATGCTCGCCGGCAGCAGCCGCCCGGAGGTCACGGACAGCCGCGGGAGCTTCTACTTTGGCGGGGTACCCGCGGGCGCGGGGCGGCTAACCGCGCGCTCCGCCGGCAACTCGCCCGGGGAAGCCACCGTGGCGGTAACGGCGGGCGGGACCACGGCTGTGACCCTCCGGCTGGGTTCGGAGGTGGTGGCGATGGAGCGACTGATGGTGACGGCTCAGGCCGAGGGCCAGGCGCAGGCCCTCAATGTGCAGCGCAACGCCGAGAACATCCGGAAGGTTGTCTCGCAGGACGCGCTCGCCAATTCGCGGCTCGGCGAGGTCGGAGAAGTCCTGATGGCCCTGCCGGGGCTTTACCTGGAAATCAGCACCCACCAGCCCAGCCGGCCGGTGATCCGCGGCTTGGGACCGGAGTTTAACTCCATCACCTTCGACGGGGTGCGGATCGGCAACACGAACAACGATCGGGCGGACGGGGTGAGCGGTTACCCCGCCGAGAGCCTCGCGCGCGTGGAGCTGATGAAATCGGTGACCCCGGACATGGAGGGCGACGCGATCGGCGGCAGCATCAACCTCGTCTCCCGCCGCGCCTTCGACCTGAGCGAGCGCCTGCTGAAGCTCAATCTCGGCGGCGCCTACAATCGCCAGCAGCGGAACTGGGATCAACAGTTCAACCTGGAGTACTCCGACCGCTTCGGGCCCGGCGGACGCCTCGGGGTCTACTCCTCGCTGAACCACTACCGTTCCGACCGCGGCTACCACACCTCCAGCATCAGCTACCAAGTCGACGCGGCCGACAACTTCAACATCTCCACGTACACGCTGCAGGATCGGATCGAGGACGATTCCTGGAAGCTCAAGTACACCGGGAGCGTGGACTACAAGCTGGGTGAGACCAGCACGCTCTGGTTCCGGGGGCTGTACAGCAACGACACCCGTTATCTTGAGGATTACCGCACGATTTACCGGCCTGGCACCCGGACCGCGATCACCCCGGATTCCGCCAGCTCGCGCAACGGCCGGGTCGACACCGACCGCCAGTACCGCGAGCCCGTCAGCACCAGCGGCCAGCTCGCGGCCGGGCTGGAGAGCCGGCAGGGGCGCTGGACCATCGACGCCCGGGTCACCTACGGACGCGCGACCAATCACTACGAGGAGACCTTCACGCCGGTCTTCTCCTTCAACGGCACCGACCTCTCCTACGACCGCCGCGCGCGCGAGTTCCCCGTTTTCCAGGTCGACAACGGGATCAGCCTCGCGGACGCCTCCCGGCTTGCGCACCGCTCGATCGCCCGCACCCAGCATCCCTCGCGCGACCAGGAGTTCACCGTCGATACCAACGTCCGCCGCGGCCTCGACGGCCTGCCCTTCGCCGCCTACCTCAAGACCGGGGCGCGGATGAAGCTCCGGAGCTGGGTCTTTGGCGGGGACACCGAGCTGGGCAACTGGACCTACACCGGCCCGCGGACCCCGGCGGACTTGTCCGAGACCTACGTGAACGACCGCTTCTTCCGGCAAAGCGGCGGGCCGACGGGGATGGCCGCGGTCTACCCGAAGATGAGTTCCTTCCTCGAGGCCTTCTGGACCCGCCGGGGCGAGTTCCGGCGAGATGACAACGCTTCAGCCATCCTGATCGAGTCCAACCGGCGGGCGACCACCGAGGAGATCACCGCCGGCTACCTGATGGGCGGGGCCACCCTCGGCCGCCTGACCGTCGTGACCGGCGCCCGCCTCGAGGACACCCGCTTCGCCGGCAAGGCGCGCCAGCTGGACACCCCGCGCGGAATCCTGACCTCCAGTCGGGTGACGCAAAACGCGGCGAGCTACACCAACCTGCTGCCCGGCCTGCACTTGAATTACGGCGCTACGCCCGCCCTAGTACTGCGGCTCTCCGTCCACCGGAGTGTCGCCCGGCCCAGCCCCACCGCCCTCCTGCCCTCAAGGCGGGTGGACGATGAGGCGCGGACGATCAGCGACGGCAACCCGGACCTGCGCGTGACGGAGGCGGACAATCTCGATCTGAGCGCCGAATACTACCTGCGGCCGCTCGGCGTGATCTCCGCGAGCGTGTTCCGGAAGCGCATCCGTGGCTTCTACTTCAGCACCGCCTCGACGGTCTCCGGGGGCGAATACGATGGCTACCGGCTAACCCGCACCGAAATGGGCCAAGGCGGCACCGTGGAGGGCCTAGAGCTGGATTGGCAGCAGCGCCTGACCTTCCTACCGGGCGCCCTGAGCGGCCTCGCCGTCGGCGCCAACGGCACGTGGATCGACTCCGCAGGACGCTACCCCAACCGCCCGGGCGCCAACCTCACCTTCCGCGGCACCGCCCGGCGCACCGGCAACCTCAACCTCTCCTATGTCCGCCAGGGCCTCGACCTGCGCGTCTTTCACAACTTTCGCGGCGATTATCTGAGCGGCGTCGGCGCCCGACCCGCGCTGGACGTGTACGAGCAGGAGCGGGCCACGCTGGACTTCTCCGCCAAGTACCGGTTCAGCCGCGGGCTCTCCGCGTACTTCAACGCGAAAAACCTCACCGACGCCCCGAAAATCACCTTCCAGGGCAATCCCTCCAATCCGACCGGGGTGCGCTACTACGACCTGTCGTTCAACTTCGGCGTCACCCGCGAATTCTGAAACGGCGCCGCCGTCTCGCGTCCCTTCCCTCACGATGCCCCGCTCGCCCCTTCCGCTCCTCCTTGCGTGCCTCTACACCCTCGTCCTCGCCTGCCGCACCGCGGCCCTCGAGCCCCCTCCGCCCGGAAGCTTCACCATCGTGGTAATCCCGGACACGCAGGGCTACCGGGGACGCGGTGCCAAGGCCACGCCCAACAGCACCGAGCCGGTGACGAACCCGGTCTTCCGGAACCACACCCGCTGGATTCGCGAGAATGTGCGTGCCCAGAACATCGTCTTCGTCTCTCACGTGGGGGATATCGTGGACGTGAACCACGACGACCAATGGCAGGTGGCCCGCGATTGCCTGGACGTGATCCACGGCCTGGTCCCCTACAGCCTCACGGTCGGCAATCACGATATGACCGCCCAGGGGGACGCCTCCCTTTTCCAGCGCCACTTCCCGCGCGCCCGCTTCTCGTCCTTCCCTTGGTACGCCGGCAGCTACACCCACGGGCGGCCCGACCAGCGGGTCTCCGCCGATAACGTCAATAGCCACCAACTCTTTTCCGCCGGCGGAGCTGATTTCGTGCACCTCAGCCTCGAGTGCAACGCCCCCGATGATGTGCTCGCGTGGGCCGGCGAGGTGCTCACGCGGCATCGGGATCGCCACGCCCTCATCACCACGCATATGGATCTCGGGCCGCTGGAGAAGCCCGCCACCAACGAGGGCT
>SYDD01000084.1 GCA_005786775.1 Opitutaceae bacterium | reverse complement strand
TTCACGCACCTGCTGTGCGGTGCCCGCCCCGTGCCCCAGGCTTGCGCCTCGATGCGCGCCGGGCAGTGGGACCGCAAGTCGTTCTCCGGCATCGAGCTCTTCCGCAAGACGCTCGGCATTGTTGGCCTCGGCCGCATTGGCGGCGAGGTCGCCAAGCGCGCCCAGGCCTTCGGGATGCGCGTCCTCGCGTACGACCCGTACCTAGCCCCCAGCCGCGCCAAGGCGATGCAGGTCGAGGGCGTCACGCTCGACGAGGTCCTCCGCCAGGCGGACTACATCACCGTCCATATGCCGCTCACGGAGGACACGCGCTACATGATCGACGAGGGCGCCTTCGCCCGCTGCAAGCGCGGGCTCCGCATCTTCAATTGCGCCCGCGGCGGCATTATCAAGGAAAGCGCCCTGATCGCGGCGCTGAAGTCCGGCCAGGTCGCCGCCGCCGGCCTCGACGTATTTGAGGACGAGCCCCTCGCCAAGGACAGCGAGCTGCGCGCCCTCCCGAACGTCGTGCTGACCCCCCACCTCGGCGCCTCGACCGCGGAAGCGCAGGAGTCCGTCGGCATTGAGATCGCCGAGCAGATTGCCGACGTGCTCCGCGGCGGCGTGATCCGCAACGCGGTCAACGTGCCCTCGATCGACGCCGCCACGCTCCAGGTGCTCGCGCCCTACCTCGACCTGGGCGCTAAACTTGGCACGCTCGTCCAGCAGATCGCCCCGCCCCAGATCGCCCAGCTCCGCATCACGTACTGGGGCAAGCTGGTCCAGCACGACACCAACGGCGTCACCCGCGCCATCGAGCGCGGCTTCCTCCGCCGCATCAGCGGCGAGGAGGTCAATTTCGTCAACGCCCCCGTCCTGCTGCAGCGCCTCGGGATCCGCGCCGAGGTTACCCAGTCTGCCGACGAGGCTGACTACAGCGAGCTGATCCAGGTGGAGGCGGTCACGCCCGAGGGCCAGGTGCACTCGGCCTCCGGGACGCTGATCGGCAAGGCGAACCTGCCCCGCATCGTCGGGATCAACGGGCGCGAGGTCGAGGTCGCCGCCGAGGGCAAGCTGCTGGTGCTGGAAAACGTCGACCAGCCCGGGATGGTGGGCACGGTGGGCTCGATCCTCGGGCGCGCTAACGTCAACATCGCCGACATGTCACTTTCGCGCCTCACGCCCGGCGCCACCGCTTACATGGTGGTGCGCGTCGACACGGAGCCCGGCGAGGCCGCGCGCCGCGAGATCAAGGGACACGCCGCCATCCGGATGGCGAAGTTCGTGCAACTCTGAGTCCGCCCCGCTTTCGATGAGCCCCGTCCTCCTCCTCGCCGCCGGCGCCGGCTATCTGCTGGGCGCGCTGCCGTTCGCCTACGTGGTCGCGCGCGCCAAGGGGGTGGACATCTTCAAGGTGGGCAGCGGCAACGCGGGCGCCACCAACGTGCGGCGGGTGCTCGGCCCCGGTCCGGGGGCGCTCGTGCTGTTCCTCGACGCTGCCAAGGGCGCGCTCGCGGCCGGCCTTTTCCCCCTGCTGCATTGGCTGGGGCCGGAGCACTGCCCGTTTGACGCCGGCGCGCTGGAACTCCTGAGCACCATCTGCCTCGTGGGGGCGCTCCTCGGCCACAGTTTCTCCTGCTTCACCGGCTTCCGCGGCGGCAAGTCAGTCGCCACCGCGGCCGGCGGGTTCGCGGTCCTTTTCCCCGCCGGCGCGGGGTGCGCGCTGGTCGTCTTCGCCCTGACGCTCGCCCTGTTCCGCTACGTCGCCCTCTCCTCTATGCTGGGCGCGGTCGCGCTCGCCGCGTCCTCCGTGCTGCTCGGTCGCTCCGCCCTCCTGATCGGGGTGGCCTGCGGCGCCGCCGGTTTCGTCATCCTCCGCCATCGCTCGAACATCTCACGGCTCCTCGCCGGCACGGAGGCCCGCTTGGGTGCCGGGCCCAAGACCTGATCCGGTATGAGCACCCTTCCTGTCCTCCATCTCGGCCTGTGCGGCTTCGGCACGGTCGGCCAGGGCGTGTGGCAGCACCTGGAGGCCAACCGCGCCCTCCTCCGCGCCCGCCTCGGGGTCGACCTCCGCGTCACCCGCGTCGCCGTGCGCGACGCCCGGCGCCGGCGCGACGTCCGCCTGCCGCGCGGCGTCCTCTGCACCGATCCGCTCGCGATCGCCCGCGATCCCGCCGTCCCCGTGGTGTGCGAACTGATGGGCGGGACCGGTCTCGCCCGACAGGTCACGCTCGCCGCCCTGCGCCTCGGCAAGGTGGTGGTCTCCGCCAACAAAGCCCTGATCTGCGAGCACGGGCCCGAGATTCTCGCCACCGCCCGCCGTCACGGCGGCCACTTCCTCTTTGAGGCCTCGGTCGCTGGCGGCATTCCGATCATCAAGGCCCTCCGCGAGGGCCTGGTCGCCAACCGCTTTCCGCGGATCTACGGGATCCTCAACGGCACCTGCAATTACATCCTCACCCGGATGAAGGAGCAGGGCGCGCCCTACGCCGAGGTCCTCGCCGACGCCAAGCGCCTCGGATACGCCGAGGCCGACGAGTCGCTCGATGTCGACGGCTGGGACACCGCCCACAAGGCTGCGGTGCTCGCGTGGCTCGCCCACGGCGTCTGGGTCCGCACCGACCAGATGATTGTCGAGGGCATCTCGCGGCTCACGCCGGACGACCTGCGCAACGCCGCCACGCTGGGCTTCGGGATCAAGCTGCTCGCCGTCATCACGCGCGACTTCCGCCGCGATGAGCTCAGCGTCCGCGTGCACCCCACACTGCTCCCCGCCGGTGACGTCATCGCCAACGTGAACGGCGTCTTCAACGCGGTTTCCGTTAGCGGCGACGTCGTGGGCACGACCCTCTACAGCGGCCGCGGCGCGGGCCGCGACGCCACCGCCAGCGCCGTCCTCAGCGATCTCGCCGACGCCGCCGCCCTGCTCCGGCACGGTAAGGGAGCTCACGTTCCCGGCGGGGAGGCGGTCGTCTCCACCCGGTGCCGCCTCGCCCCGCCGGAACGCATCCGCAGCCGGTATTACGTGCGACTTACCGTCCGGGACCAGCCGGGCGTCCTCGCTCGGGTCGCGTCCGCGATGGCACGCCACCGGGTCAGCATCGCCACCGTCATCCAAGGCCCGGCTGAACGCCCGCGCGCTGCTTCCCTCGTGCTCACGACCCACGAGAGCGATGAGCGCGCCATCGGGCGCACCCTCCGCCGACTCCGCTCCCTCGCCGCCGTCCTCGAGGATCCGGTCCTGCTTCGTATCGGCGACTTCGCCTCCTGACCCTTCTCCGTATGGCTCGCATCGTCCAGAAGTACGGCGGCACCTCCGTGGGTGACGTCGAGCGTATCAAAAATGTCGCTAGCCGCATCAAGGCCGCCCGCGATGCCGGTAATGAGCTGGTGGTCGTCGTCTCCGCCCGCGCTGGCGTCACCAACGAACTGCTCGCCCGCGCCAAGGCCCTCTGCCCGCTGCCGAGCGAGCGCGAACTGGATCAGCTCCTCGCCATCGGCGAGCAGGAGACCATCGCCCTCACTGCGATGGCGCTCCACGGTATCGGCGTCCGCGCCGTGAGCTACACTGGCGCGCAGGCCGGCATCTTCACCGATAAAGTCCACACCAAAGCCAAGATCCGCACCATCAACGCCGCCCCGCTCGAGAAGGACCTCGCCGACGGCAACGTCATCATCGTCGCCGGCTTCCAAGGCATCAACGACGACGGTCAGGTCACTACTCTCGGCCGCGGGGGCTCAGACCTCACCGCCATCGCCCTCGCGGCCGCCATCCAAGCCGACAAGTGCGAGATCTATACCGACGTCGATGGGGTTTACACCGCCGACCCCCGCGTGGTCCCTGCCGCCCGCAAGCTGCCTGAAATCAGCTATGACGAGATGCTCGAGCTCGCCTCGCTCGGCTCCAAAGTCATGCAGACCCGCTCGGTCGAGTTTGCCGCCAAGTACGGTGTCGTCTTCGAGGTCCGCTCCTCCTTCAACCAAAACCCAGGTACCATCGTGAAACAGGAAGTCGCCTACATGGAGAAGGTCGTCGTCCGCGGCGTCGCCGTCGACAAGGACCAGGCCAAGGTCGTCGTCAGCAACATCGCCGACAAGCCGGGCACCGCCGCCCGCGTCTTCCGCGCGTTGGCGGAGGCCAGCATCAACGTGGATATGATCGTGCAGAATGTCGGCCGCGGCGGGCTGGCGAATCTGTCGTTCACGGTCCCGCTCTCGGAGAAGGACCGCGCCGTCGCCGCCCTTGCGCCCGCCCTGCGCGAGACCGGGGGGGATGTTTCCTTTGACGAGCGCATCGCCAAGCTCTCGGTGGTCGGCGTCGGCATGCGCACCCATAGCGGCGTCGCCGCCACGCTCTTCGACGCGCTCGCCCGCGCTGGGATCAACCTCGAGCTGATCAGCACCTCCGAGATCAAGATCTCGGTCATCATCGCCAAGGACCGCGCTGACGAGGCCGCTCGCGCCGCCCCCCCCGCCTTCGGCCTCGACGCCAGCTCCTGAGGGTCGGTCCGATGCGGTTTCTGAGCACCCGCGGGCAGACCCCGTCGCTCGGCTTCAGCGATGCTGTTGCCACCGGCCTCGCGCCCGACGGCGGGCTGTATCTGCCCGAGTCGCTCCCGGACCTCTCCGCCGAACTACCCCGCCTCGCCGCGCTCGATTACCCCGGACTCTGTGCGAACTTCCTCGCCCGGTTTGCAACCGATATCCCGGCCGAGACGCTCCGCGCCCTCGTCGCCGCGAGCTACCCGCGCTTCACGCATCCGGACATCGCGCCGCTCCGTCCCCTTCGGCCTGGGTTGCACGTGCTGGAGCTCTTCCACGGGCCGACCCTCGCGTTTAAGGACTTCGCGCTCCAGCTGCTCGGCGAACTCTACGGCCACCAGTGTCGCGTCCGCGGCGAGGCGATCAACGTCCTGGGCGCCACGTCCGGCGACACCGGCGCCGCCGCCATTCACGGGCTCCTCGGCCGCCCCGGCACCGCCATCTTCATCCTCTATCCTTTCGGCCGCGTTTCCCCGCTGCAGGAGCGCCAGATGGACTGCACCGGCGCCGCCACCGTCCACGCCCTCGCGATCGACGGCACCTTCGACGACGCCCAGGCCGCGCTGAAGGAGATCTTTGCCGACCAGGACTTTCGCCTGCGGCACCGCTTGTCGGCGGTGAATTCGATCAACCTCGCCCGCATCCTCGCCCAGTGCGTGTACTACCTCTGGGCCTGGCTGCGCCTGTCGCCCGCTGAGCGCGCCACGGCCGAGTTCGTCGTCCCGACGGGCAACTTCGGCAACGTCTTCGCCGGCTGGCTGCTCCGGCGGATGGGCGTGCCGCTCGCCGGCTTCCGCGTCGCGACGAACCAGAACGACATCCTCCACCGGCTCTTCACCACTGGCGAGTACCGGCTCGGCGCCGTCCAGCCCAGCCTGGCCCCGTCGATGGACATCCAGGTCGCCTCGAACTTCGAGCGCCTCCTGTACTACGCGGTCGACCAAGATGCAGTCCGGGTCCGCGAGTTGATGGCCGCCTTCCGCCGCGACGGCGCCGTCCGCGTCCCCGGATTACAAGCCGACGGTTTCCGCGCCTCCCGCGCCACCGACGCCGAGATCCCCAGACTGATCGCTCGGGTCCACCGCGAGTTCGGCTACGTGGTCGACCCGCACACCGCCTGCGGCTTTCAGGATCTCGCCACCGATCGGCCCAGCGTTGTCCTCGCCACGGCCAGCCCAGCCAAGTTCCCCGACACTCTCCGCGCCGCCCTTGGCCTCGAGCCCACCCACCCAAGCTTGGAAGCGCTAAAGTCCCGCCCGATCGTCCGCCATCGGTTGCCCGCCGACGCCGGCGCGATCCGCGACTACGTCCGCGCCCACGCCGTCCGCTGAAGGCCGGAAACGGGTTGCCATCCCGCGCGCTGGGCGTTGCGTCTTGCGGAATGTCCGCCGTCGCCGCCGCGCCCGCCCCCCGTCTCCGCCAGCCCGACCCGGGCGGCCACTTCGGCCGCTACGGCGGCGTCTTCGTTCCGGAGACGCTCATGACCGCGCTGAGCGACCTCGGCGCCGCCTACGCGGTGGCCCGAGAGGACCCTACCTTCCAGCGCGAGCTGCGCCACCACCTGAAGGAATTCGCCGGGCGCCCCACCGAGCTCTATTTTGCCGAGCGCCTGACCGCCCACTGCGGCGGCGCCCGCATCTACCTTAAGCGGGAGGACCTCCTCCACACCGGCGCCCACAAGATCAACAACGCCCTCGGCCAGGCGCTCCTCGCCCTCCGGATGGGCAAGCAGAGGGTCATCGCCGAGACCGGTGCCGGCCAGCACGGGGTCGCCACGGCCGCGGTCTGCGCGAAGTTCGGCCTCGCCTGTGTCGTATACATGGGCGCCGTCGACATGGAGCGGCAGGCGCTCAACGTCTTCCGGATGCGCCTGATGGGGGCCGAGGTCCGCGGCGTCGAGGCCGGCCAAAAGACGCTCAAGGAAGCCATCAACGATGCGATGCGCGACTGGGTGACCAACGTCCGCGGCACGCACTACATCCTCGGCTCGGCCCTCGGTTCGCACCCGTACCCGATGATGGTGCGGGATTTCCACCGGGTGATCGGCCAGGAGACGCGCGAGCAGATCCTCGCCCGCGAGGGACGGCTGCCCGACGAGATGATCGCCTGCGTCGGCGGCGGTTCCAATGCGATGGGCTTCTTCTTCGAGTTCCTCGACGAGCCTGGCGTCCGGCTAGTCGGCGTCGAGGCCGGCGGCCGCGGGATCCGCCGCGGCGAGCACGCCGCCCGCTTCGAGGGCGGCAAGCTCGGCGTGCTCCAGGGCTGCAAGACCTTCATCCTCCAGAACGACGACGGACAGATCGAGCTGACCCACTCCGTCAGCGCCGGCCTCGACTACGCGGCGATCGGTCCCGAGCACGCATTCTACCGCGAACAGGGCCGGATCGAGTTCGCTCACGCGGGGGACGACGAGGTGCTCGAGGTCTTCCAGCTCTGCTCCCGGCTCGAGGGCATCATCCCCGCCCTCGAGAGCACCCACGCGCTCGTCCACGGCCTCAAGCGCGCCCGCGCGATGCGGCGCGAAGAGATCCTCGTGATCAACCTCTCCGGCCGCGGCGACAAGGACGTCCAGCAGGTGCAGGCCCTCTTGGGCCGCCGCTGATTCCCCGATGCGCAGCATGACCGGATACGGGCGGGCCACCGCCGCGCTCGAGGGGCGCACGCTCACCGTGCAGGTCAGCTCCGTCAACCGCCGCAGCCTCGATCTCACGGTCGGCCTGCCCGAGGCGTGGATCGCGCTCGAGCCGTTGGTCGGAGAATTGGTGCGCGGCGTGGCCGCCCGCGGCAAGGTGCACGTCGACGTCGAGGTCACAGGGGATGCTGCGGGGGAGGGGGCAGCCTGGGATGACGAGGCCGCCGGCGCCGCGCTGGACCGCTTACAGGCCTTCGCCCTGCGGGAGAGCGTGGAATTCCGGCCCTCGGCCGAGCTGCTCTGGTCGATCCTCAACGCCCAGCGGCGCGCGCGTAGCCTGCCGGCAGCCGAGGTGGCCGAGCCGGTCGTGCGGGAGGCGCTTGGCGAGGCGCTGCGCGGCTTCGCCGCGATGCGCGCCCGCGAGGGCGAGGCCCTGCTGGTCGACTTCATCCAACGCAGCGAGATCCTCCACCGCCAGCTGGAGATCATCGCCGCCCGCGCGCCCGAGGTCCCGGCGTTGTACCGCGGCCAACTCCACCGCCGCCTGCGCGAGGCCGGGCTCGACCTAGATCTCGACGACGAGCGCGTGCTGCGGGAGATCGCGCTCTTCGCCGACCGCTGCGACATCGCCGAGGAGCTCACCCGCCTGCGGAGCCACTTTGAGCAGTTTGCTGGCTTGCTCCGCGCCGAGGGCGAGGTCGGCCGCCGCGCGGAATTCCTGCTCCAGGAGATCGGCCGCGAGGTGAATACCATCGGCAGCAAGGCCAACGACCTCACCATCTCCCGCGCCGTCCTCGAGCTGAAAAACGAGCTCGAGCGCATCCGCGAGCAGATGGCCAACGTGGAATAGGCCCGGCGGGTTTCCCCGGTCCCCCGGGAAAAAGAGTGGACGCCCGGCGGAAGCGAGTTCAGTTCCGTCCCACCCATGAGCGTCACCTTCTATCAGATCCTGCATCTAGTTTCTCTCTTCGTGCTGACCGGCTACACTTTCTACGCATTCGCTGCCCCGCCCGAAACCCGCAAGCGGGTGCTGATGATTACCGGCATCGCCACCTTCCTGATGCTGGTCGGCGGCTTTGGCCTGCAGGCCAAGCTTAAGGTCGGCTGGCCCGGTTGGCTCTTTGTTAAGCTCGCCTGCTGGCTCGCCCTCTCGGCCCTCGCGGGCTTGGGCTACCGCCGCCGCGGCGCCGCCGGCGCCCTCGCGGTCGCCGCGATTGCGATCCTGATCGTGGCGGTACTGATGGTTTACACCCGCCCGTTCTGAGCCCCGGCCGGGCCGGTCCCGCCCACGCGGGACCGGCGCAGGCCGTCAGCTCCAGCGCAGGTCGACGCGCGAGAGCGGCATCTGCCGCACGCGCTTGCCTGTCGCGGCGAAGATCGCGTTGCACACGGCCGGCGCCACCGGCGGGATCGCCGGCTCGCCGATGCCCGTGGTCGGGTGGTCGGTGGACAGGAAGTGCGTCTCGATTTTAGCCGGCGACTCCGTGATGCGGATCAGGGGGTACTCGTGGAAGTTCCCCTGCACCACTCGGCCCCGCTCGATGTTGAGCTCCTGGGTCAGCAGGGTGCCGAGGCCGTCGACGACGGAGCCCTCCACCTGGTTCTCGGCGCCGCTGAGGTTCACGATCTGGCGGCCGACGTCGCCGCCGGTCACGAAACGGTCGACCTTCAGCTGGCCGTCCTTGGAGACGGTGACCTCGGCCACCTGGGCGAAGTAGCCCTGGTGGCTGAAGTGGAACGCGATGCCCGCACCGGAGCCGCGGGCGAACTTCTTTTTCCCCCAGCCGGCCTTCTCGGCGGTAAACTTCAGGATATTGCGCATCCGGGCGACGCTGTAGCCGCCGCCCTGCTTGCCTTTGCCGCCCCCGCCGCCGCCCGCCGGCACCTCGTCGCGAGTGCCCAGTAACTCGAGCCGGAACGCGAGCGGGTCGCGGCCCGCGGCGTGGGCGAGCTCGTCGATGAAGGAATGGAAGACCCAGGAGAACACGCAACTGCCCGGGGCGCGCCAGGGGCCCATCGGCCAGCCGGTGTCGAACATCGTCTGTTCGGCGAGGAAGTTCGGGATCCAGCGTCCGGGGAACTCGTCGGGACTGAGCGAGCCGCCGCTACCCGGCTGGCCGCCCTCACCGAAGGTGAAGAAGTGGTTCTTCCACGCCGTGACCCGTCCCTGCGCATCGAGGCCACCCTGCAGGAAATGCAGGCCACCTGGACGGTACTGATCGTGCCGCAGGTCATCCTCGCGGGACCACGTGAGCTTCACCGGCGC
>SYDD01000083.1 GCA_005786775.1 Opitutaceae bacterium | reverse complement strand
GGCCGGCGAGGATGCTGCGGTGGATGGCGCGGTAGGCGGGCGTGCCGAAGGCGAGCGGATCGGCCTCCGGTTCGCGGCGGGCGCGGCGGCGGGGTTCGCCCGGCGCGGGGGTTCCGGCGGGCGCGGCGTGGGCTGGTGCGGGCACGCCGTCGCGGACCGAGCTGGCGCGGAAGTCGGGGCGGGAGGAGAGCGCCTCGCTGAGCTGGGCGTGGATGTCGCGCCATTCGCGGAGCCGCGTGTAGCTGAGGAAGTGGTCGCGGCAGAACCGGCGGAGGCGCGGTTGCGAGAGCCGCTCGAGGTCGTCGTGGAAGGCCTCCCAGATCGCGAGGAGCGTGAGGAAATCGGAGTCCGGGTGCGCGAAGCGGCGGTGGGCGGCATCGGCCTGAGCCTGGCGGTCGAGCGGGCGTTCGCGGGGGTCCTGGATCGAGAGCCCGGCGGCGATGACGAGCACCTCGCGGAGGGCGCCCTCGGCGCGGGCCTGGAGGATCATCCGGCCGACCGTGGGGTCGACGGGCAGGCGGGCGAGTTCGCGGCCGATGGGCGTGAGCGGCCGGGGCGTGCCGTCGCCGGGGTCGGGGCCGAGGGCGCCGAGTTCCTCGAGCAGTCCGAAGCCGGCCCGGATCGCCTTGGCCGGGGGAGGATTTAGGAACGGGAAGCGCTCGATGTCGCCGAGCCCGAAGGCCTGCAGGCGCAGGATGACGTCGGCGAGGTTCGCGCGCTGGATCTCGGGCTGGGTGAACCGGGGGCGGGCGAGGAAGTCCGCCTCGGAGTAAAGGCGGATGCAGGTGCCGGGGGCAACGCGGCCAGCGCGGCCCTTGCGCTGCTCGGCGCTCGACTGCGAGACCGGCTCGATCGGCAGGCGGCGGGTGCGGGCCTGCGGGGAATAGCGGCTGACGCGGACGAGGCCGGCATCCACCACGAAGCGGATGCCGGGGAGCGTAAGGGAGGTCTCAGCGATGTTGGTGGCGACGACGACCTTGCGCCGGGGGGCGGGGGCGAAGACGCGCTGCTGCTCGGCGTTGGTGAGGCGGCCGAAGAGCGGGACCAGCGTAGCGTCGCCGCGGAGGCGCGGTTCCAAGGCGTCGAGCGCCTCGCGGATGTCGCGCTCGCTTGGGAGGAACACCAGCACGTCCCCGGGCGCGCCGCCGGCGATGATCCGCTCGACTGCGGCGACGGCGCCATCGAGGTAATGGACCGCCTCGGCGCGGGCGGAGGCGCGGTCCTCGGCCTCCGCGTTGCCGTCGTCCTCGGCGTAATCGCGACCTAGGGCGTCAAGCGGGGCGTAGATCACCTCGACGGGGAACATCCGGCCCTCAACCCCAATGACCGGGGCGTCGTCGAAGGCGGCGCTGAAGGCAGCGGTGTCGATCGTGGCGGAGGTGACCACGATCTGGAGGTCGGGCCGGCGGTGGCGGAGCTGGCGGAGGTGGCCGAGGAGGAAGTCGATGTTGAGCGAGCGCTCGTGGGCCTCGTCGATGATCACCGTGTCGTACTCGCGGAGGAGCGGGTCGCCCTGGACCTCGGCGAGCAGCATCCCATCCGTGAGGAACTTGACGATGGTCGCGGGGCCGGTCTGGTCGCTGAAGCGGACCTTGCAGCCGACCTCGCGGCCCCAGGGCACGCCGAGTTCCTCGGCCACGCGGCGCGAGAGCGAGAGGGCGGCGACGCGGCGGGGCTGGGTGCAGGCGATACGGCCGCGCGTGCCGCGGCCCGCGGCGAGGCAGAGCTTTGGGATCTGGGTCGTCTTGCCGGAGCCGGTCTCGCCGGCGAGAATCAGGACCTGGTGGGCGCGGAGGGCATCGACGATCTCCCCGGCGCGGGCCGTGATGGGCAGCTCCGGCGGGAATTCGAGGCGGAACGGGAGGGCGGGCGGGCGCGTCACGAAGGGGCTTGAGCTTCGGGGGCGGGGCCGGGATGACAAACCTTCGATGCAAGCCCCCCCGCTGCTGCCGGAGGAGACCCTCGCCCGCGTGCTGCGCCTCGCGCGGTTCGACGGGCTGGGCGTGCTGGTGCTCGCCGGCGCGTTCGCCCTGCTGGCGGCAGCCGCGGGGGAAAAAGTGTACGCGGCGGCGGGTCTCGCGGCGGCAGGCGCGGGCGCAGTGGAGTTGCACGGCGTAGCCCGGCTGCGGCACGGCGACCCCGGCGGCCTGCGCTGGATTCTCGTCAGCCAGCCGCTGCTGCTGGCGGCGGTGTGGGCCTACTGCGCCCTGCGCCTTGCGGGGGCGGAAATGCCGCCGCTGCCAGAGGAGCTGCGGGCGACCGTGGAAGCGACCGCGGCCGAGCTAGGCCTGAGCCCCGTGGACTACCTTCAGCTCGTGCACCGCATCACCCACGGCCTAGTGGCCGGGCTGGCCGCGGCCTACCAGGGCGGCCTTTTCTGGTATTACTGGCGCCGGCGGAAACCGGTGCGGCGAGCACTCACGGACGAAGGTGAGACGGGTTGAGCGCCGACCAACACGTCCGGCACGCTTGCGCGTGGCCGGGGGAGGCCTACGGTCCGCCCGATGTCCCAGGAACGACTTGTCAGCGCGAAGCAGCGGTGGGCGGAGAAGCAGCGGGCCCGCGGGGTGACCGCGCGGCCCGAACGCTCGGGCGACCGGCTGCCGCCCGGCCAGAAGCTGACCACCGGGTTCCCCGTGCTCGACCTGGGTGTGCAGCCGCGGATCGAGCCGGCGGACTGGCGCCTGCGTATCGACGGCCTAGTGGGGAAGCCGGTCGAGCTGACGTGGGACCAGTTCAACGCCTTGCCGCAGGTCGAGGACGTGAGCGACTTCCACTGCGTGACCACCTGGAGCAAGTTCGACTGCCGCTGG
>SYDD01000082.1 GCA_005786775.1 Opitutaceae bacterium | reverse complement strand
CCCACCGTGGTCGCCAACCTCCTGGCCGAGCTCCTGCACGGCCGCGGGGGCACGATCACCGCCGGCGAGGTCGGCCTGCCCATCCAGCGCGACGGCAAGGTCCTGCCTTGCGGCATCTACGGGCGCTGGCAGGCCTGAGGCTCCCTTTCCCCCATGTCCAATCCCACCGTCTACCGTTTCTCGTTCGGTCCGTGGAACATCAGCGAGGGCGCCGATCCCTTCGGTCCCGACGTCCGCGCGCCCTACCCCCACGACCGCAAGTTCGCGCTGTACCGGCAATTGGGGTTCGAGGGCGTGCAGTTCCACGATGACGACGTGGTCCCGGACCTCGACCGGATGACGGCTCCCCAGATCGCGGCACGGTCGGCCGAGGTGGCGCGGATGCTGCGAGACGGCGGGCTGACCCCCGAGTTCGTGGCCCCGCGGCTTTGGTTCGCAGCCCAGACGGCGGACGGCGCCTACACCGCGAACCGCGCGGAGGACCGGGCTTACGCCTGGGAGCGGACGCGCAAGTGCATCGACATCGCCCGGGCCATCGGTTGCCGCGCGATCGTGCTCTGGCTGGCCCGCGAGGGCACCTACGTGCGCGAGGCGAAGGACGCGCGCCTAGCCTACCAGCGGCTGCTGGAGACCGTGAACCAGATTCTCGGGTACGACCGCGAGGTCGAGGTATGGATCGAGCCGAAGCCGAACGAGCCGACCGATATGGCCTACGTGCCCACCACGGGCCACGCCGTGGCGCTGGCGTACGCGTCGGCGGACCCGCGGCGGGTCAAAACCGTGATCGAGAGCGCGCACGCGCTGCTGGCGAACCTAGACCCGAGCGACGAGATGGCCTTCGCGCTCGCCCACGACAAGCTGGGCAGCGTCCACCTGAACGACCAAAACGGGCTGAAGTACGATCAGGACAAAAATTTTGGGGCGGCGAACCTGCGCGCGGCCTTCAACCAGGTGCGCGTGCTTGAGGAGGGCGGTTACGGGCGGCGCGGGGAGTTCGTGGGCCTCGACGTGAAGGCAATGCGCACGCAGGCGGGCAGCCCGGTGACCGAGCACCTGCGGACCAGCCGCGAGCTGTTCCTCCACCTCGTCGACAAGGTCCGCTCTTATGACCGTAAGCTGGTGGAGCAGTACCGGGCGGCGCGGGACTACGAGGCGTTGGAGCGCTACACCCTAAAGCATCTGCTGGGGGTGGGGACCCGATGAACGAGCGCGTGCCGATCCCGGTGGTCGCGGCCCTGTTGGAAGACGCCGACGGCAACCTTTTACTGGGCCGGCGGCCGCCGACCAAGCCGCTGCCGATGCGGTGGGAGTTCCCGGGGGGCAAAGTGGAGGCGGGGGAGACGCCCCTGGAGGCGCTCGCGCGGGAGCTGAAGGAGGAGCTGAGCATCCAGGTGATCCCTGGGCAGGCCTGGCCCGTCTACCTCCACCATTACGAGAAAGTGACCGTGGAGATGCATGTATTTAGCTGCCGCCTCGCGCCCGAGAGCCCGGCGCCCTACGCGCACGAGCATATGGGCCTAGCGTGGGTGCGGCCGGAGCAGTTGGGCGAATACGACCTCGCCCCGGCGGACGTGCCCCTCATCGGACCGCTGCAAGCGGCCGCCCGCGCCCGCCCGTGAGCCTGCCGCTGGCTGCCGTCTCCCGCCTGCCCGCATCAGGCGACAATGTCGCGATCGCCATCCGGCGGCTGGAGGCAGGGGAGGTGCTCGCGTTCCCAGGCCGGGAACGGGCGCTGCCGCACACCGTGCTGGAGGGGCACCGTTTCGCGGTGGCGCCCATCGCGCCCGGGGCGGCGTTGCTCTCATGGGGTTATTCGTTCGGCCGGGCCCTGGCGCCCATCGCGCCCGGGGACTACGTCGCCAACGCCTCGATGTTGCAGGCCCTACGGGTCCGCCAAGTGTCGGGGGCCCGGCTGCCCGAGCAGGCCAACTTCGCCGACGTGCTGGAGCCGTACCAATTCGACCCGGGGAGCTTTCGCCCGGGGAAGCCCGTGCCATCCGCGGCGACGCCTCGCACCTTTGCTGGATACCGCCGGCCCGGCCAGCGCGGCGTGGGCACGCGGAACGTCATCGCGCTGGTCGGCACCTCCTCGCGGTCCGCGAGCTACGTGCGCCTGTTGGCGGAGCGCTTGCGACCGCTCGCGCGCGTGCACCCGGAACTGGATGGTATCGTGCCGATCGCCCACACCGAGGGCGGGGACCGCGAGGAGCCCAACAATGCGCCGGAGATCCTGCGCACGCTCGCCGGGTTCCTCGTCCATCCGAACGTGGGGGCAGTGCTGGCGGTGGACGTCGGGGTAGAGCCGGTCCACAACGCCCGGCTGGAGCGCTTTATGCGGGCGGAGGGTTACCCGCTAGACGAGGTTCGCCACGGCTTCCTGACCTTGAGCCGGGGGTTGATGGCGGATCTGGCGGAGGGGGAGCGGCGCGTCCGGGAGTGGTTGCCCGCTGTGGCGGCGGAGCGCCGGACCCCGGAGCCTCTAAGCGGCCTGCGCATCGCGCTGCAGTGCGGGGGTTCGGACGCTTTTTCCGGAGTGTCGGGCAACCCGCTGGCGGGGGCCCTCGTGCACGAAGCGATCCGCCACGGCGCGACAGGCGTGCTGACCGAGACCGACGAGACCATGGGCGGGGAGGCGCACCTCCTGCGCAACGTGCGCGACGAGGCCACGGCGCGGGCGTTCCTCGCGATGCTGGACCGATTCCGCGACAAGATGGCGTGGCACGGGCTCACCGCGGAGAGCAATCCCTCGGCGGGCAACCGGTTCCGCGGGTTGTACAATATCGCGCTCAAGTCGCTCGGCGCGGTGCACAAGAAAGACCCGCGGAGCCGCCTCGACACCGTGATCGAGTACGCCCAGCCGCTCCGGGAGCTGGCGGCGCCGGGCTTCACGTTTATGAACGGGCCGGGTAACGACTTGGAGGGGATCGCCGGGCAGGTGGGGGCCGGCTGCAACCTGATCCTATTCGTGACCGGGAACGGCTCGATCACCAATTTCCCGTTCGTTCCGACCCTCAAGATCACGACCACAAGCCGGCGCCACGAGCTGCTGCGGAACGAGATGGACCTCAACGCGGGGCGCTATCTGGACGGCGAGCCGATGGCGGCGGTGGTGGCGGACGGATTCGAGCAGCTGCTGGCCACGGCCGGCGGCGCGCGCACGCAGGGCGAACGGGCCGGGCACGCGCAGGTTTCCCTGTGGCGCAATTGGCGGCAGACTGACACCTCGCGCCTCGCGGCACTGCGGGCTCGGACCCCGCCCGAGGGCAAGCCCCTCGCGGTCGCGCCGGTGGCCGCCCCACGGCCGGCGCCGCCGGCGCTGCCGGTCTTGCGGCGGGCGGATGGCCGCCACGCGACCGAACGCGTGGGTCTGGTGCTGCCCACCAGCCTGTGTTCCACCCAAATCGCGCGGCTGGCAGCGGAGCGCCTGAACGCCCGTGCGGCGGGGCGGACGGCGGGGATCTCGCGCTTTCTGGGCTTCACCCACACCGAGGGGTGCGGCTTTGGCGGTGAGACGATGTACGAGCTGCTGCACCGGACCTACCGGGGCTACCTGACGCATCCGAACGTCGCGGTGGCGCTGCTGCTGGAGCACGGCTGCGAGAAGGTCCCGAACGACGTGATGCGCCATCACCTCGCGGCGGCGGGGGTCGATCCCGCGGGCTTCGGCTGGGCCAGCGTGCAGCT
>SYDD01000081.1 GCA_005786775.1 Opitutaceae bacterium | reverse complement strand
TCGGACTGGATGAAGAAGGCCCGTGCCCCGAGCTTCTCCGCACAGAGGCGGTAGAGTTGGTAGGTGTTGGAGGAGTTGCGGCCGCCAATCACAAAAGCCGCATCCAGCGGGCCCGCGAGGGCCCGGGCGAGGGCGTCCTGATTGACCTGCGTCGCGTAACAGAGCGTGTCCCGGCGCCCGCCGCCGCCCACACGCGAGTCGTCCCCGTGGAGCCGGCGGAAGGTGTCCCGGAGCAGTTCGATGATCTCCAGCGTCTCGTTCATCAGCAGCGTGGTCTGATTGACCACGGCGACTCGCTCCAAGTGGCGCTCGACGTCGAACCCCGGGGTATGCCGGCCCGCGAAGCGCTGGTAAAAGGTGGTGCGGAAGGCCGGATCATTTGAGGTGATGAGGGCGGCAAGATCGCGGGCCTCGCTGAGGTCGCGGACGATGACCGCGGGGGCGTGGCGCCGGGTATAGGAGAAAGTCGCCTTGGTCTCCTCGTGCTCGTGCTTGCCGTGAATCACAACCGTGTAGCCCTCCCGGCCGTACGCGCGGGCGGCCTTCCAGACCTTCTCCACCAGCATGCAAGTGGCGTCGTATGCGCACACTGCGATGCCCTTGCGGACTAGGCGCCGCTTGTCCTCATCGGTGGCGCCGAACGCCGGGATGATCACGATATCCTCGGGGGTCAGGGTGTCCCACAGCAGGGCCGCGTCGGGCCGGTCCTCCACCCGGTACGGCGCGCCGCGTTCCGACTGGAGGTAGCGCAGGCCGCGTTGGAGCAGGTCCTCATTGACGAACGGGTTGTGGATGAGCTCCGAGAGCATGAAGACCCGCCGGCCCGGGTTGGCGGCGAGGGTCTCGTAGGCGCGCTCGATGGCGTTGCGTACGCCGAGACAGAACCCGAAGTGGCTGGGGATAACGTAGGTGACGCGGCCGAAGTCGAGTGGCACCGGGTCGGCGGCGCTGCGCTCGTGGCGGCGGGCCAGTTCCTTGATCGCGGAGCAGAGGCGCGACTGGTACAGGGCGACCGCCGCGGGGTCCTGCGCGTAGATGCCCGGGTTGCGCTCGGCGGCCGGGCGGAACTTGTAGATGAAGTCGTTCTCTCCGAGGTGCAGGTAGGGGATGTCCGCCAAGTGCGGCTCTAGGGCGGGTACGACGGCGGCGAGCGAGGGTGCGAGGTCGGCCGGAGCCGCTTCCAGCGTGGCGATCGGCCGGAAGATGACTTCGGCATCTTGAGCGGGGGCGGCCACCTGCGTGAAATGAACCCGATGCGTGCGTCCGCTGGCGGTGACGGATAGAAACTCGGCGGGGGGCGTGTGTTCCGGAAAACAGGATTCCAACCGCTGGGTGGCCATTGCGAGGTCGCTACCGGTGAAGGCGAGGCCCTGTTTGGAACCGAGGTGCCGCACGGCGAGCTGATTGCCCGGATTGAAGGCAAGGATCGCGAAGAGAACCGGCGGAGTGGCGGGCGGCGACATCGCGGCAAGCTGGCGCGCTACCGTCGGCGCCGCAAGCGCGCGTGGTGCTGACGATCCGTCTTAAAGGGCCTGTCGACGGTCGAGGTTGCGGTAGTGGATCGCCTCCAGCAGGTGGTGTTCCCCGATTGCCGCGCTGGCATCAAGGTCGGCGATCGTGCGGGCGACCTTTAGGATCCGGTCGTACGCGCGCGCAGAGAGGGCCAGGCGCTCCATCGCTTGCTGGAGTAGATCCCCGAGGGCGGCGGGCAGCGCGCAGTCGCGGCGGATCTGAGCGTGGCTCATCCGGGCGTTGACGGCTGCGGTCGCCGAGCCGGCGAGGCGGGCGCCCTGCCGGACGCGCGCGTCTTGGATTCGGCGGCGGATCTTCGCGGAAGCCTCGGCGGGCCGGTCCGCGCGCAACTCGGCGACGCTCAGGGCCGGGGCCTCCACGTGCAGGTCGATACGGTCGAGTAGCGGGCCGGAGATCCGGGCACGGTATCGTTGGATCTGCGTGGGAGAACAGCGACACTCCCGCTGCCGGTCGCCGAGATGTCCGCAAGGGCAAGGGTTCATCGCGGCCACGAGCATAAACGAACAGGGCAGGGTTACCTTGCCCGCGCTGCGAGAGATGGTGACCTCTCCGTCCTCCAGAGGCTGCCGTAGCACTTCGAGCGCGGAGCGCTTGAACTCGGGAAGCTCGTCTAAGAAAAGCACCCCTAAATGGGCGAGGGAGATCTCGCCCGGGCCCGGGATGGTGCCCCCGCCCAGCAGGGCAACGTCGGAAACGGTGTGGTGCGGCGAGCGGAACGGTCGGGCCGAGCCCGCGGCTTCCCATGGCAGGGTGCGGCCGGCGGCGGAATGGATGCTCAAAATCTCCAGCGCCTCCTCGGTGGTCGGCGCGGGCATCAGCGAGGGAATGCGCTTCGCCACCATTGATTTGCCGGAGCCCGGGGGTCCCATGATGAGTAGGTTATGTCCGCCCGCCACCGCCACCTCCACGGCGCGCCGGAGGATAGGCTGACCCTTAACCTCAGAAAAATCGGGTCCGAGACTGGTCATCGGAGGGTCGGGCGTGGCCCGTCGCGGCAACGGTTCGAGGTGCAGGCTGCCCGCGAGGAACCGCGCGGCGGCATCCAGCGAGTCCAGCCGGTAGACCTGCAATCCTTCCACCAAGGCGGCTTCCTCGGCGGAGGTACCGGGGAGGAGGAGTCCCCGTTTGCCCAGCCGACGGGCCAGCCGCGCCATCGCCAGCGCGCCCCGGACGGGGCGCGTGGCCCCGGAGAGGCTCAGCTCGCCCGCGATCAGCCAGGGATCGATCTCCGCGGCGTGCAGCTGTTGCGTCGCCAGCAGAATGCCGAGCGCGATGGGCAGGTCGTAACAAGGGCCTTCCTTGCGCAGATTGCCAGGAGCCAAGTTGATGGTGGTACGCGTCCGGGGGATGCGGAACCCGCTGTTGCTCAGGGCGGATAGTACCCGGTCATCGGACTCCTTTACGGCGGCGTCCGGCAGGCCCACCAAAATGAGCTTCGGATCACCAACTTCGTTGCTGTTGACCTCAACCGTTACGGTCTCGGCCGAGATGCCCTGGAGGGCAGCGGAAAGCAGGGTGGCTAGCATCGTGACGCCAGCACGGACCGAACGCGTACAGGCGCCAAGGGTCGCTTGCCCCCGGTTCGCGGGTTAACTCAGAGGTCAGGCGAGGGCCGGTGGCGACGGCCAGTGATCCGGCCGGGACCAGTCTGGCTGCTGAGCTGCCGGATCTCCTCGAACTGGCGCTGGGTGATCAGACGGCGCGGCAGCCGCTTTTCCGCCTCCGCGACGAGGCGCGCGCGATCGTCATCGTTGGGTTCGTGGGGTTCCCAAGGCGTGTGATGCCCCTGGTGGCGGCGCCACTCGATGTTTCCCCCGTGCACGAGGGCTTTGACCTCGTACTTGCCGGTTGCGGGATCCCGGTTCCACCAGCCGAACTCCATTCCCATCCCTCACCTCTCCGGCAAACGGGCCGGGCCGGCGAGCGCAAACTCCGCGCGCAGGCGCCCGAGATGAAAATACGAGTTTCGCCGCTCAACGGTGTGCACGCGCAGAGCACCCTCTCGTACCTCCACCGCCAGTGCGCCGAAGGGATGGGTGAAAGACCCGGTGTTGATGACCACCGGTCCCTGGCGGTGCAGCCAGCAGCCCGGGTAATGAGTGTGGCCGGTCACGATAAAGCGCGCTGAGGGCCGGTGCCGGGCGCCCAGCCGGGCGGCCCGGGCGGGCAACACCAGCCACGAATGCAGGATGAGCGCGGTTCGATGCGGCGGCCAGACGGTATCGGCGAGAAAGCTCAGCAGCGCCTGCCAAGCAGGGATGCCCGCAGGATGACGCTGCGGGAGGGAGGCCGAGACGCGGCGAAACGCGGCCACCCGGGCGGCGAGGCTGCCGCGGGACCCGGGGGCGGCGCGCCGGAATTCCTCCCGTAGCCGCCGGCGCACCACGGGGGCGTCGCGGCTCCAAGGTACGAGGCTCGGGTACAGGATGTCTCCGTGCACCACAAAGACCTCGCCGCCCGCGAGGTCGAGATGGTGGCAGTAGGAGAGATCGGGATCGTGGTTACCCGTGATCAAGCTGAGGCGCGGCACGCGATCCGCGCAGAAGGCCAGCAGTTCCGCGCGGCAGCGGGCGGTGTGATCGGGGTGCGCCGAGGGGCGGGTGTCGACGGAGTCGCCGTTGAGCACTAAATGATCCACCCCCTCCAATAACGGGTTGAGTTCCTCGAGGCGGCTCAGCCGACCGGTGTGGTCGCCGTAGTGAAGGTCGGAGAGAATGCGAGTTAGCCCCGGGGCCATGCCAACAGGGTGGCGGGGGGGCGTCCGCCCTCAATGGGAAAGGCCGGCGCCGGCGGAGGCTTGCGGGCCGGGCGGGAGGAAGATCTGCTCAGGGGATGGTTCGTCGTGCGCTCCTGCTTTCGTTCCTGCTGCTGGCCTCGGTTGAGGCCGGGGAGGTGGACGCTTGGGTCGCGCGCCATCGGGAATCGATCGGGGGCGCCGGGCGGATCGCGGCGCTGCGGTCGCTGCGGGCTGAGGGTACAGTACAGGGGGGCGGTAGCACGGTGCGGTTCCAGTTCTTTGCGGCCCGCCCGGCGGCGGTGCGGCTGGAGACCGAGCGAGCCGGCCGAACGCTGGTGCAAGCCACGGATGGCAACGAGCCTCCGTGGGAATTTGATACGGGCCAGTGGCCCCCGACCTACCGCGCGATGGCCCCGGCCGCGGCGCGCGTGTTCGCGGCGGACGCGGAGTTTGATAACCCGCTCGTGGCGACGGCGGACCGCGGGTATGTTCTTGAGGACGGCGGTGAGGTGCAGGCCGAGGGGCGGCGCTGGCGGCGGATTCTCGCGACGCGTCGTCTCGTGGAGACCGTGTTCCTGTTGCTCGACCCAGAAACGGCGTGGCTGGCTTTTCGCCTCGAGGAGAAGGCGGGCCCGGGCGGCCGGAAGGTACGCATCCTCACGCGCTACGAGGATCCGCGGCCGGTGGCCGGGGTGCTATTGCCTCACCGGGTGGTCCAGTTGGTCGACGGGGTCGTCCGGCAGACCATCGTGATCGATTTGATGGAGGCGAACCCGGTCCTCGAACCGGACCTTTTCCGTCGGCCGCGACCGCCGACCGAGGCGCGCTGACACGGGGAAGTTTGGGATTGCGCCATCAGGTCCCGGGGACTTCGCTCTCCCCTCAAACCTTTTAACCATGCAAGAACAAGTCACGTTGGAATGCACCGAGGCGAAGAAAGAGGGCAAGCCGGCCTCCCGCTACCTGACCTTCCGCAACAAGAAGACCGTCACCGAGCGCATCGAGAAGAAGAAGTACAACCCGCACCTCAAGCGGCACACCCTCCACAAGGAGATCAAGTAACCGCCGTGCGGTCCCCGCGTCGGCGGGACCCGCAAACGGAAAAGCCGGGCTTCGGCCCGGCTTTTTGCTTTTCCGCTCAGGCTTGCGCCCCGGGCTTGTCGATCGCGGGGGGCGCGAACGGGCTCGCCGAGCCGCCGGGCACGACGTGCTGCTGCCGCCGGGCCGCCCGCCAACCCTCCCGGTGCTTGCGGATCCAATCGAGCAGCGCGCGTTCGAAACCGATGTCGTAGCCGAGGCGCTCCGACTCAATCCACTTGTGTTTCAGGATCTCCTCCCGCTCGGCCAGGAACTCCTGGTAGAGGCTCGACTGCTTCACGAACTCGCGGGAAGTCTGGGACTCGGGAGGTCGCTGCGACATGGACGGATCCGAGTGAGGCCGAGGGTTACAACCCTGTCAATTCCCGCGGGGTACCCGGGGAGAACTGCCTAGCCGACCGTCGCCTTCGCCGGCAATCTTTGGACTAGCTCGCGGCCGATCGCCTGGAAGACGCGCGCGGCCTCGCCGGCCGGATCAGAGATCACAACCGGGACCCCGGAGTCGCCAGCGGCGCGGATTTCCGGGAAGAGCGGCACTTGGCCGAGCAGCGTGGTTTCGAGTCGTTCCGCCGTCGCGATGCCGCCGCCTGTGCCGAAGAGCGCGTGGCGCTGGCCGGAGGGATCGGTGAAGTGGCTCATGTTCTCTGCCACGCCCAGCAGCGGCACATTGACTTTGCGGAACATCAGCCCGCCCTTGCGCGCCACGTTGGTGGCCGCCGCCTGCGGAGTAGTGACCAGCACGGCTCCGTCCAGCGGCAAGGTCTGCACGAGCGAGAGCTGGGCGTCACCGGTACCGGGGGGCAGATCGATAAGG
>SYDD01000080.1 GCA_005786775.1 Opitutaceae bacterium | reverse complement strand
CCCGCGTCCGGACCTGGCGAACCGGAACGGCTCGACCTGCGTGGCGGGATCCGCGCCGAGGTGGGGCTGCGGTTGCAACTCGAGGCCCGGAAGCCGCTGGTCGTGTTCGGGGAGGACGGCGTGTCCCGCAAGGGCGCGGAACCCGCGGCGGCCAGCCACTACCTGACCTTTTCGCGGCTCGCCACGAGCGGGGTCGTGCTCCTCGCCGGTCCGGCGGGCACCGAGGAGGTGGCCGTCACCGGCGAGGCCTGGCTCGATCACGAGTTCAGCAGCAGCCAACTCGGCGCCGGCCAGGTCGGCTGGGACTGGCTCAGCGTGCAGCTGCGGGACGGGCGCGAGGTGATGCTCTACCGGCTGCGGCGGGCCGACGGCTCGGCCGACCCGGCCTCGCGCCTCACGTGGGTCGACGCCGCCGGCCGGACCAGTGTCCAACCCTTCACGTGGGAAATCCGGCGGGCCTGGCGCAGCCCCGCCACCGGGGCCGCCTACCCCACCCGCGTCCGCGTGCGCACGACCGATCCGGCATCCGGGGCGAAAGTGGTCCTCGACGTCGAGCCGCTGGCCGAGGACCAGGAACTCACGGGCGCCCTCGGCGGCATCCCGTACTGGGAGGGGGCGTGCCGCATCCAGGGCTTCGACGGCGCGGAAATCGGGCGCGGCTACCTCGAGCTCACCGGCCACGCCCGGCCGCTGCGCCTGTGATCCGGCCGCGCGCGCGGCGTCACTCGCCGGGACCGCGGCCCGCCCCGGAGCGTCCGCCCCGCCCGCCCTTGAGGCTGAGCAGGTAGGCGACTAGGTCGCGTAGCTCCCGCGGCTGTAGGACTCCCTCCATCGGCGGCATAATCGAGACCGGCGGGGTCCGTGCGGACACCTCGGCGAGCGGGATGCGCCGCCGCTGGCCATCGAACAGCCGCACCGTGACCTCCGTGGCCGACTCCGCCGCGAGCGTGCCCGTGACCTCGGTGCCATCCCGCAGCGTGACGTTGACGATCCCGTAACCCTCGGCGATGCGAGCGGAGGGCTGGAGCAGCGACTCCAGCAAGTAGGCAGGATCGCGCTGGCTGCCGATCGCGCGGAGCGCGGGCCCGACCTCGGAACCGGTCGAGGATTCGAAGTTGTGGCACGCGGTGCAATTGGCGGCTAGGTGGTTGGCGGCTAGGTCGCGGCCGCGGGCGACGTCGCCCCCCGCGAGGAGCTCCTGTCGGGCGCGGGCACCCGCGGTGGCGGCGTGCGCGTCGAGGCGGGCAGCCAGGGCCGGCCGCGCCGCGGCGCGCGCGCGCAACGCCTCGAGCAGCTCGAGCCGCACGCCGTCCTCGACGCGCTCCGCGGCGAGCTCCGCCGCCCACTCCTCGAGGAGCGCGTCGGCAGCGGGTGTCGCGAGAGCGGCGATCGCAGCGATCGCGGGCTGGCGCTCGGGCACGGGGCGGGCGGTCCACGCCTCGCGGGCCACGGTCACGATCCGCTCCGGCGCCAGGCGCGGCAGCAGTTCCAAGGCGGCGCGGAAAAGTGGGCCAGGGGAGCTGGCCGCGAGCGCGAGATCGAGGGCGCGCCGGGCATCGGGGCCGGCCTCGCCCTCACCCGCGAGTAGGCGGAGGGCCTGGGCGCGCAAGCCGGGCGCGGCGCCGGCATCGGCCACCATCGCCGCGACGCGGGCGGCCCCGGGGCGCAGCCCGTGGGCGATGATGATCTCAACCGCGCGGGTGCGGAGCGCGGGGCCATCGAGGCCGAGCAGCGCGTCGAGGCGAGGGGTGAGGACGGCGGTGATCGGTTCGGGCCGGAGGGAGCGGGCCCACCCATCGAAGGGATCGAGGCGCGGGGGGACGGCCCAGAGGCGGAGCGCGTCGAGCGCCTCACCCCGGGCGGCGGTGGGTGCCGCCGGATTGAGCGCGAAGGCGAGCAGCCGTTCCGCCGCCGCCGGCGTGCCCACCCGGAGGTTCGCGTGGAGGGCCCGGCGCAGCGTGGGTTCGTCGCCCGGCGGCGTCGCGAGCAGCGCGGCCAACCGCGGGAGCGCGGGCGGCAGCGAGTCGTCATCGTAAATCGCGCGCGCGGCCTCGGCCACGACCAGGGGGTCTATATCCGCGAGGAAGTCGGCGACGCCCGCATCCGCCCGGCGGCGCAACGCAACGACTGCCGCGAGGCGTACCCGGGGGGAGGGATGGAGCACGCGCGCCAGCAGATCCGCCCGGTCCGCCGAGCCGGCGAGTCCCATCACCGCGGCGTGGCGGAGCACGGGATCGTCGCCGGCCACCTCGGCGAGGGCAAAGAGCGGCTCTACCGCGGCGCGCAGGGCGAACTTGCCCACCGCGATCGCCGCCTGGAGGCGCACGCGGGGCGCGGCGTCCGCCAGCAGCGGCAGCAAGGCGGCGCCATGGCCGCGGGCGGCCGCGGTGGCGGCGTCCCCGAGGACCTTGGCGGCC
This sequence comes from Opitutaceae bacterium, assembly GCA_005786775.1. GTDB lineage: Bacteria > Verrucomicrobiota > Verrucomicrobiia > Opitutales > Opitutaceae > ER46. The sequence goes on along the minus strand of SYDD01000080.1, from coordinate 7,523 downwards.
TGGGCGCGGATCTCATCCTCCGGGTCACGCAGCAGCGCCAGCACACCGGCGGGTTCCGCGGCGCCGCGGCGCAGCAGTTGCCCGTAGCCCCAGAGCGCGTGGTACCGCGCGAGCGGAGCCGTCCGGGCCGCGGTGGCGATCGCGAGCAGTTCCCCGTGGCGGCCGCGACGGGCCAGCTCCAATTGGGCACCCTGCCGCACCCGCTGGTCGGGATGGCCCAGCAAACCGGCCAATTCGAGCGGGGAGCGCTCCGCGAAGCCCGCGCGCAACAGCTCCGCGGTCCGCGCCCGCAGGGGATGGCGCACGTCCTCCCGCGCGTCGACCCGCCAAAGAGCGCCGAGCCCGTCCAGCGGGTAGCCCCCCATCCAGTCGACCATCATCAGCGAGCCATCGGGGTGCCACGCCATCCCGATGCCCATCACGCCATCGTTGAGGATGCGGGCACCGGTCATCCGGTAGGTCGCGCCGGCGTGTTCCGCGTGAAACCCGCGCAGCTTGCCGGAAGGAAACTCGTTGAGCAGGAACAGGTCCTCCTGGGGCGCGCCGAGGGCGGTGCCGGGATTGAAGCGAAAACCGGCGGGGCCGTCCGAGTAGCTGAGCAGCGGCGGCAGCAGGTAGGCCGCCTGCCCGGGGAAACGCGGCTTCCACAGGCCCTCGCGCATCCACGGGCTGTCCGTCCGCAGGTACTGGTAATTGCAGCGCCAGCCGCTGTCGCTGCCCTCGACTAGGTGCACGAAGCGCTCCCGCTCGGCAGGCTGGTCGGCGTCGTTATCCACGCCGATCAGGTCCCCGACGTCGTTGAAGGCCGGCTCCTGCACGTTGCGGTTGCCCCGCGTGAACACCTCGAACCCGGAGCCATCCAGCTCCATCCGGAGGGTCGCGCCCTCGTTGGGGAAGGCGAAGCGACGGCCCTCGCGCGAGACAACGTTCCCGCCCTTGTCGCCGATGCTCCAGTAGAGGCGGCCGTCGGGCCCGATCACGAGGCCGTGCATATCGTGGCCCGCGTAGGCGATGTGAACCCCGAATCCGGTCACGACCACCTCGCGCTCATCGGCCACGCCGTCGTCGTCGGTGTCGCGGAACCGCCAGACGTCGGGCGCGATCGTCGCGTAGAGCCAGCCGTCGTGCCAGAGCACGCCGGCGGCGATGCCGGTCACCTCGGTGTTGAAGCCCTCGGCGAAGACGGTGATGCGGTCCGCGGTGCCGTCGCCGTCGGTGTCGCGCAGCTGGTAGATCCGCTCGGTGTGGTGGGTGAGGTCGCGCCAGTCGATGGAGCCGTCGCCGTTGTGGTCCGCGAGCATTCCGCGGGGGGCACGGAGGCGGCCCGGGGCCAGCTCGCGCTGGAAGAACTCGCGCTTGGCCTCGACCGAGGTGAGGCCGACGTCGTCGGGGATCCACTGGGAATGCTCGCGGATATCGAGGTCGCCGACCTTGCGGCGGGTGGTCGCGGCCACATAGACGCGACCCGCCGGGTCGACGGCGCACGCGACCGGATCGGGGACGTTGAGGGCGCCGGACCACTTGTGGAGCACGAGCTCGCCGGTGGCGGGCGCGGCACGGTCGGGGCTGCGCGTCTGGCGGTCCTCGGCCGCCGCGAGCGGCAAGGCGCCCAGCAGGGCGAGAAAGACGGGGAGGAGGCGGGGCGTCACGGCCGCGAACGTTGCCGGCCGGGGGCGGGCTTGTCGCGCCCGAAGTGCGGCGGCGGGCGCGCCGCGCAGGGTTCAGCGCCGCGAGGGGGCGGCCTTGCGGGCACCCCCCTCGGGACGCGCCGGCGGGCCGAAGTACGGGTACGCGTCCCAGGCGTCGTGGGCCGGGTCGGTCCGCGGGTCGCGGGTCTCGCGCATCCAGCGCTCCACACGCTCCCGCAGCTCGCGCCGCGCCTCGGCGTGCGCCGGATCAGCGGCGAGGTTGCGCAGCTGGTGCGGGTCCGTGCGGAGGTCGTACAGCTCCTCCGCGGGCCGCCGGTCGAGCGCCCACGCGCGGAACGGGGCGAGGTCCGCGCGCCCGGCCCCCTGGACCAGCAGGTCCTTCAATGGCGAGAGGTCGACGTCCCCGTACGGCCCGACCGAGTGGTACAACTCCGGGTCGCCGGCCGGCCAACGGTCGGGGCGCAGGTTCCAGAGGTACAAGTGATCGCGGGTGCGGATGCCGCGCACCGGATAACTGAGGTCGCCGCGACGGACGTTGGCGTGCCGCTCCCGCTCGAGGAACACCGCGTCCCGGCGCACGGCGTCGGGCCGGTTGAGGATCAGGTCGGCGAAACCGCGCCCGGTCATCTCCGGCTGCACGGGCAGGCCGGCGAGCTCGAGGAAGGTGGGCGCGAGGTCGGTGAGGCTGATGAACTCCGGCCGCACCTTCCCGGCGGTCAGCCGCCGCCCCCAGCGGACCGCGAAGGGCACGCGCGTCCCCGTGTCGTAGCAGTTGGCCAAGCCGCGGGGCATCTGCCAGCCATTGTCGCTGGTGTAGACGACCACGGTGTCCTCGAGGAGACCCGCAGCCTCGAGGCGAGCGAGGTCCTCGCCGACCGCCGCGTCCATCCGGCCGACGCTGGCGTAGTAGGCGAGCAGCGTGGAGCGGGTGACGGGGTCATCGGGGAACTGGGGCGGGATGACGAGGCGCGACGCGTCTAGGCCCGCGTGGTCGGCGGGATCGTAACGCCAGCGGTGGCGGGCGGTGTCGGTGTTGCCGAGCCAGAAGAAGAAGGGGCGGGAGCGGTCACGCGCCCGGAGGAAGGTGGCGAAGTCGGGATGCTCCGGGCCGACGGGATTGGCGGGCCAGCCGGAGTCGCGGAAATTGCCGGGGCTCCACCCCTTGCCGGTGAAGCCCACCTCGTAACCGCCGCGGGCAAGAAGGTCGGTGAAGACGACCAGGCTGCGGTCGAAGCGGCTCCAGAGGCTCGCCGCATCCGCCAGCTGGTGGGCCGCGCGGCCGGTGAGCAGGCTCGCGCGGGTCGGCGAGCAGGACGGGACCGGGCAGAACGCGTGCTCGAACACGACGCCCTCGCGCGCCAAGCGGTCAAACACCGGCGTGCGGGCCAGCGGGTCGCCCAGGGCCCCGGCGTGCGGCCAGCCCCAGTTGTCCGCGAGGACGAGGAGGATGTTGGGCCGCGCCGGGTCGGCGGCAGCCAGGGGGGCGGAGGCCGCGAGGAGCAGGGCGAGCAGGCGGAGCGGGAGGCAGGAACCGGACATCAGCATCAGGGGGCGGTGGCCGCGCGCGCGGCGAGCTCGGCGGCGAAGGCGGCCACCACCGGGGCGAGCGCGGGTTCCGCGGCAAGGTTGCGGGTCTCGGCCGGATCGGCCGCGTGATCGTACAACTCGCGCGCGACGAGGGCTCCGGTGGCGAGCGCGCGCCACTCGACGTAGCGGTGCCGATCGTCGCGGAGCGCGCGTCCCATCTCGGTGGCCTTGCCGTAGGAGGGGCGCGGGTGCTGCGAGGCGGCGAAGCGGGCGCCGGGGGCGGCGGGATCGCGCAGCTGGGCCACCAGGCTGCGTCCCTCGGCACCCACGGGGGCCGGCAGCCCGCAGAGTTCCGCGAGCGTCGGGTAAAGGTCGAGGAGTTCGGCGAGTCCGGTCGCGGCGCCGCCCGCGCGCGCGACCCCGGGGGCCGCGATCAGCAGCGGCACGCGGGTGTCGAGCTCGTAGTTGCTGGTCTTGCCCCAGAGCGCGTGCTCCCCGAGGTGGAAGCCGTGGTCGCTCCAGAAGACGACGATCGTGCGCTCGGCGAGCCCGAGGCGCTCGAGCTCGCCGAGCACGCGGCCCACCTGCGCGTCGAGGAAGCTCACGCAGGCGAGGTAACCGTGGCGGAGCTCGGCCACCAGTTCGGGAGACAGCGGCCCGTCCTTGGGAATCCCCGCGTAACCGCGCAACTCGGTGCCGGGATGCCCGGCGAGGGCGGGGGCACCGGCGGGCGCGGCGGCGGGCGCGGGCAGGGCGACGCGCGCGCGGTCATACAGATCCCAGTAGCGACGGGGCGCGTTGAACGGGAGGTGCGGCTTCCAGAAGCCGACGCCGAGGAAGAAGGGTTCGGGGCGCGCGGCGAGCTCGCGCAGCCGCGTGACCGCGGCCGCGGCGATGCGCCCGTCGAGGTAGGCCTCGTCCGGCACCTCGAGGCACTGCACGGCCGCGCCCTTGGCCCGGGGCGCGGCGGCATCGGCCGGCCAGACCCAGTCAGCCCAATGGGGACCGTCGGCGAAGCGCGGCGGCTCGGACCACGAGGGCGGGTCGCTGAAGGGGAACGGCGGTTTCGCGCCCGACTCGTTGTGGAACAGCTTCCCGAGGCCCACCGTCGTGTAGCCCTGGTTCCGGAAGTGCTGCGGCAGCGTGACCACGTCCGGCAGCGTCTCCCGGAAGTGCCGCCGGAGGTCCCAGACGCGGAGCGTGTCGGGCCGGCGTCCGGTCATCACGGAGGCGCGCGCCGGGTTGCAGACCGCCTGCTGGCAGTAGGCGCGGGAGAAGCGAACGCCGCGCCGCGCGAGGGCGTCCAGGTGGGGCGTGCGCGCCTCCGGGTGCCCGTACGCGCCGAGATCCGTCCGCAGGTCGTCGGCGGCGAGGAACAGCACGTTCGGCCGCGGCGCGGGGGCGGCCGGGGCGACCAGCGCCAGCAGCGGCCACGCCAGGACGGGGAGCAGGCGGCGGAACATCGGCGTGCCTCGCGACCGGGCCGGCTCAGAAGCGGCCGCGCAGGCCGAGCGTCCACACCGCGCCGTAGTACATATTGATCCGCAGGTTGCCCGGTTGGTCGGCGTAGCCGCGGTTCGGGGAATTCAGGATGTTCCGGCCGCTCAGCGTCACCTCGTAGGTGGAGCCGAGCTTCAGGCCCCCGCTGACGTCGAACATCAGCCGCTCGTACTGCCACTGGACCTGGTTGACGCCGATCGAGGTGGCGCGGGCGGACGACCAGGTCGAGCGCAGCTGGAGGTTGAACCGGTGGTTCGAGAACCGGATGCCGCCATTGGCGGCCTTGGGCACGATATTGGTCAGGCGGAGGTCGGGGATCGCGCGGGAGACGGAGCCGAAGACGCTGAAGCCGCGGGCGATCCCCGGCAGGAAGACGAGCTGCTGGCTGTACTCCACCTCCACGCCCTTGATCCGCCGGATGCCGTCGAGGTTGGCCGGGCGCAGAAACGTGTACCCGGTGTACTCGGGATCGTCGGCGTAGCCGACCTCCTCAGCGGGGACGGGCCGGTTGGCCACGCCGAGGTTGCGCACATTGAGCCGGTACGCCGAGACGCTCAGCGTGCCGGCGGGCTCGATGTAGTACTGCACGCTGGCGTAGTACTTGTCGGAGGTCTCCGGCTTCAGGTCCGGGTTCGGGACCTGCACCGTCTGGTTCGTGTCGTTCACCGAGATCACCCCGGCGAGATTGTTGTAGTCGGGCCGGCCGATCGACTGGTTGGCGGAGAGCTGGAGGACCAGGTTGCGCGCGAGCGAGTACTTGGCGCCACCGCTGAGGAAGTCGTGCTCGTAGCCGCCGTACTTGTTGAAGCGGACGAAATTCCGGTACTGGTAGGCGAGGAACGGGATCGTGTTCGGCGCGTATCCCGCGGCGCGGACCACGGCCGGGGGCAAAATGTCGAACGTGCGGCCCACCGTGCGGGTGCGCTCGCGCCGCACGCCCAGGTTGAGGCGCACGTCGCGCCAGCGGGTGTTGAACTCGACGTAGGCGGCATCGACCTGCTCCTTGATCGCGCGCCCCGTGGTGCGCTCGACCACGAGGTTGTTGTAGGTGTTCTCGATGAACTGGCCGGGCTGCGACCGGTAGAGGTCGAGCATCGCGGTCGTGTTCGGGATCGGAATGTTCAGCGCCGCGAGGTTGTCCCCCTGCCGGGGATCAAAGAGCCCGGGATAGGTGTGGGCGATCATCACCGTAGACGGGTGGAACTGGTCGCCCGCGGCGCCCACATAGGTCCAGGAACGCGTGCCCGTGCGGTTCAGGTCGTAGGTCGTCAGGCGCGTCTTCACGCCCGTCTGGACCGTCACCGGCAGCCCGGCGACGAGGAAAGCGCGCTTGGCGTCAAGGTACCCGAGGAAGACCTGGCTGGTGCCGGAGCGGTCGACGGTGGCGATGTTGTTGGGGTTGGCGTCGACGCGGTTGTAGTTCGCGAGGTCTGTCCACGCGGGGCCCGAGAGCTGGGTGAGCTGCCAGTCGGTGGCGGTGGGGCTGGAACGCCGGGCGCTCCAGCTCATCCGGGTGATCCGGTTGTTGGCGCCGGTGAAGTAGCCGGTGCGGCGGTCCTCGTAGTGGGTGGTGCTGCGCGAGTAGCCGCCGCCCAAGGTGAGCTGGAGCTCGTTGCGGCGGTACTCGAGCTTCGGGGTGTAGGTGACGGTGTCGTTGAACTTGTGGCTGTGGCCGATGTTCTGCTCGAGGCGCGTGTTGGCGTTGGGCGTCGCCCGGGCCAGCAGGTAGGTGAGCGTGGAGGACGGGTCGATGTCCGCGGTGTTCGCGCGGAAGGTCAGGGTACGCGCGTTGATCTCGTCATTGAAGTGGGAGAAGGCCGTGCGCAGCGAGGCGATGAGGTGCGGCGTCACACGATAGTCGAGGTTCAAGCCGAGGGCCGCGCGGGTGGTGATCTTCGGATTGTCACGGAAGACGAGCGCGTTGATCACCGGTCCGCGCGTCGCGTTGTTGTCGATCGTCTGGGTGAGCCCCGCCTGCTCATTGAAGAGGCTGTTGGCGGAAAGGCTCAGCTGCACGCCGAAGCGGCCCTGGAACGAGTCGGCGTAGGTGAACACGAAGCCGGGGCGGACCTTGCGGTGGACGCCGTCGCCCGGGCTCGGCGTGCGGCGCGTGGTGAGCTCGTAGGGCGAGGCGGTCAGGCTGGCCTGCGCGGTGATCTCGCGCCCCTTGCGCTCGAACGCATTCTTGCTGCGGAGGTTCATCGTCCCGGCGGGGGCGTCCGCGTCCATGCTCGCGGTGAGGGTCTTGTTCAGCTCGATCGACTCGATGCTGGTGATGGACGCCTGCTCGAATTCGAACTGCCGCGAGCCGCCGCCGAAGGACGCCGAGGCCGCCGTCGCCATCCGCATCCCGTCCACGCTCACGGTCGCGTACTTCGGGTCGAGCCCGCTGATGCGCACCGCGCGCGCGTCCGCATCCACGTAGTCCATCACCACCCCGGGCATGTACTTCATGAACTCGCCGATGTTGCCGCCGGTGACGTCGCCGAAGTTGTCCGAGGCGACGACGCTCTTGAAGTTCAGCGCCGCGCGCTGCTCCATGATGGCCTTGGCGTTGCCCTCGCGCTCGTTGGAGACGACGAACTTCTCCAAGGTCACGACCGGGTCCCCCGCCGCGGGCCGCGCGCCTGGGCGGAAGGTGGAGCCGCGCAGCTCAAACTCGCGCGTCGCCGTCCCGCCCGCCGGCACCGTCACCCGGGCCGCCGCGCGGTCGTAACCGGTGTACGCGACGGCCACCGTGACCTCGCCGGCCGGCACGTTGGTCAGCAGGTAGGAACCGTCGTCCGCCGAGAAGACCACGAGGTTGGTGCCCTCGACGGAAACCTCCGCGTTGCGCACGTACTCCTG
>SYDD01000079.1 GCA_005786775.1 Opitutaceae bacterium | reverse complement strand
TTCACCGGCGGCATCCGCGCCCCCACCCTGCGCGGCTCGTTCAGCACCGGCACCCGCGAGGGCAAGACCTCCCTCTCGATCATCGCCGACTGGTTCCGCCGCGAGGAGTTCCTCTTCGGCGAGTTCCCCCAGCCGGTGAAACGCCAGCTGCTGCTGGCGAGCAACACCCCGGGCTCCTTCCTCGCGCCGATCGGCGGCACCGACCCCATCACCGGCCAGACCATCGCGGCGGGCACCGCCAACGCCGCGCGCACCTTCACGGTCGACCGCGCCGCCCCCGGCCCCAACGCCACCTTCACGCGCCAGCTCCAGACCCAGAACACCTTCGACGCCAACGCCGCCATCCGCCCGCAGAGCGAGGCCGAGCGCCGCGGCGTCGTGATCACCGCCCGCCACGACGCCTCGGACCGCCTCGGCGCGTTCTTCGAGCTCGGCTGGCAGGACAACCGCAACGTCGAGGGCCTCTCGCCCGCCCCGATCTCGACCCTCAACACGATCACGCTGCCGGCCAGCAACCCCTTCAACCCCTTCGGCGCGACCGTCGTCTCGAACAACACCCAGACGATGTTCTTCCGCTTCCTCGAGCTCGGCGACCGCCTTACCACCACCCGCAGCCGGATGGAGCGCGTCGTGGCCGGCCTCGACGGCAAGCTCGGCCGGGGCTGGAACTGGGACGCCGCCCTCACTTGGAACCGCGCGAAGACGGGCCTGACGCTCCGCAACTTCCCCGGCCAGGACAAGGTCAACGCCGCCCTCGCCGATACTAACCGCGCGACCGCCCTCAACCTCTTCGTCAACGGCACAACGATCCGTAACAACCCCGCGACGCTCGCCGCTCTGGAGGGAGGCGTCACCCGCGACGCGCGGACCGAGCTAACGGCCTTCGACGCCCGCGCGACGGGCAGCGCGTTTACCGTGCCTGGCGGCCCCGCCGCCCTCGCCTTCGGCGTCCAGGGACGCGAGGAGATCTTCCGCGACGAGCGCACGCAGGTGCAGCTACTGAACCAGGGCGCCCCGGTCCCGCGGGCGCGCGGCGACCGCCGCGTGGGCGCCGCCTACGCCGAGGTCTCCGTCCCGCTGACGGCCCCCGCGCAGCGCATCGCCGGGTTCCACGCGCTCGAGCTCAACGCGGCCGTGCGCCGGGAGCAGTTCTCGGATGACGGCGTCGGCGACACCACGGTGCCGCGCCTCGGGCTGCGCTGGCAGCCGGTGGCCGAGCAGCTCACGTTCCGCGGCTCGTGGGGCAAGGGCTTCCGCGCCCCCGCGCTCGCGGAGCTGTACCTGCCGCAGACGGTCGCGATCAGCTTCAACATCCCCGACCCGCTGCGCTTCGGCCGGCCGGGCGCGACGGCCAACGACAGCGGCACCGGCCAGCGGGTCGTGCGCTCCGGCGGCAATCCCCTGCTCGCCCCCGAGAAGTCGACCGCGACCAACGTCGGCGTGCAGCTGAACCCCCGCTTCCTGAAGGGGCTCTCGCTCTCCGTGGACTTCTACACGGTCGAGGTGAAGGACCGCATCGGCGCCGCCGCCACCCCGGCGATCATCCTCGCGAATCCGGCCCTGTTCCCGGAGGCCGTCGTCCGCGCTACCCCGACCGCCGCCGACACCGCGAACAACCTCCCCGGCGAGCTGCGCGAGATCCGCTCGGTGCTGGGCAACTACGGCCGCACCCGCGCCGAGGGCGTCGACTTCGCCGCCGAGTACCGCCTGCCCGCCACGCGTTTCGGCCGCTTCACCACCCGGGCCGCCGCCACCCTGATCAACTCGCAGACCCTCCGTACCCGCCCCGACCTGCCCCAGGTCGAGACGGTCGGCCTGTACGAGATCCCGCGCTGGCGCGGCGACGCCTCGCTGCTCTGGACCGGCAAGCAGTCCTCCGCCGCCCTCAACGTGAACTACATCGGCGGGTTCCAAGACACGGCCCCGAGCCCGCTGTTCGTGAAGCAGCAGGTCACCACCGACGTGCAGTACAGCCGCGCGTTCGGGGGTGGCATCCGCGCCACGGTCGGGATCAATAACCTCTTCGACCGCCTGCCCCCGGCGACGAGCTTTTCGACCGGCTACGCCGAGCGCGTGAACAACTTCCTGCCGCGCTGGGCCTACCTGTCGGTGGCGAAGACGTTCTGATCCGGCGGCCCCGCGCCGCCCTCCCTCCCGCGCCGCCGCGCCCCTCCGGGCCGGCGGCGTTTGCTTGGGCACGCCGGCGCCTCGCCGCGCATTTTCTTTGCCATCGGGGCCTTCCCGGGCCGCGCTGGGGAGCAGCCCCCCGCGCAACCATGGCCCAACACCCGACCTCACCCTCCCTCGTCCGCGCCGTCCTCGCGGCGCTCGCCCTCGGCACGGGCGCCTTCGCCCAGGCTCCCGGCACCGACGCGAGCGGCACCCCGGCCGCCGGCGCGCCCCAGCAGCTCGAGGCTTACGAGGTCACCGGCTCCCGCGTGAAGCGCCTCGACTACGAGACGGTCGCGCCAGTCGTCACCTTCACCGCCGCGGCGATCGAGGACAAGGGCTACGCCACCTTCGGCGAGTTCATGCAGAGCCTCCCGTACAACAACTCGACGGGCGTCTCCGAGTTCACCACGGGCGCATTCATCACGGGCGCCGCGACCATCAACCCGCGCGGCCTCGGCTCCAACCGCGTGCTCTCGCTGGTCAACGGCCGCCGCGCCATCCCCTACGCGCTGACCAACAGCGCCAGCGGCAGCCCGCAGACCGTGTTCAACTTCAACAGCATCCCGTCTTCCGCGATTGAACGCGTCGAGTACCTAAAGGACGGCGCGTCCGCGATCTACGGCTCGGACGCCATCACCGGCGTGTTCAACCTGATCCTGAAGAAGAACTACGAGGGCTCCTCGGTCGACGTCACCCTCTCCAACACCTTCCGGCACGACACGCTCCGCAAGACGGTGAGCGTCTTCACCGGCCTGTCGCGCGACGGCTGGGAGATCACGGGCGGGTTCACGCTGCAGGCGCGGAATTCCAGTTTCATCAAGGACTACGGCGTCACGACCACCGACTACCGCTACCTCGGCCCGAAGGGCCTCAACCAGAACAGCACAATCTACCACCCGTCCTACCTGAGCCTCACCGCGGCGCAGGCGACGGCAGCGGGGCTCGGGACCGCGGCGGGGTTCTATATCGTGCAGGGGCCGGACGGCGTGGCCAACCCGACCAAGGCCAGCTTCCGCTACGTCGGCACCTCGACGGTGGCCTTCACCAACGAGAACCGGCAGGACTTCGCGAACGTCACGATGCTCTACCCGTCGAGCGAGAGCGGCGGCGCCTACGCGAGCCTGCAGCGCCGGTTTCGACCCTGGATCACCGGCTTCGCCAACGTGCTCTACAGCCGCAGCCTCACGCACTACGACCTGCAGCCCTACGGTTTCACGAACTCGCTCGCCGGCATCACTCTGCCCGCGAGTAACCCGTACAATCCCACCGGTCTCTCGCTCACCCCGACCGCGACCTCCTTCCCCTACACGTTCCGCGGGCGCTACCTGCCGAAGCGGGAAGTCGCCAGCACCACGCTAAACACCGTCGCCGGCCTGCGCGGCACCGCCCCGGGCGGCTGGAGCTGGGAGACCGGCGTCAGCTACGGGCGGAACGAGACCACCCGCGACACCGACCTGATCAAGGCCTCCGACCTGCAGGCGGCGCTCAACGGCACGACCCGCGCGACCGCCTGGAACCCCTTCGGTCCCTCGGAGAACCCGGACCTCGAGCGGACGCTCTACACGCGCTCGCGGGGACTCGACGGCAAGATCGATAGCCTGAGCTTCGACGCGTCGGTCACCGGCACGCTCCGGCGCCTGCCCTGGTCCGGGGGCGGCGAGCCCGGCGTCGCCGCGGGCTACGAGTTCCGCCACGACCGGCTGAGCTCGAATCCCGAGCCGAACAACTTCATCGGCTTCACCGCCACCACGCCCTACCGCGGCGGCCGCGACAGCCACTCCGCCTACGCCGAGCTGTCCGCGGCGGTGCAGCGCTGGCTCGACGTCCAGCTCGCGCTGCGGCACGAGCGCTACAGCGACTTCGGCGCCACCACCAAGCCCAAGGCGGGCGCCAAGCTGCGCCTCCCCTCCAACCGCCTGGTCAACGTCATCCTGCGCGGCTCCTACTCGGAGTCCTTCAAGGCCCCGGACCTCGGCCAGCTCTACGCCCCGCAGTCCAGCGCGGTCACCACCACCGCCTTCCTCGACCCGCTGCGCCCGCTGGACGCCGCGCGCCAGATGCCCTCGACCGTCGGCGGCAACCCGGACCTGAAGCCCGAGGAGGGCAAGGTGCAGTACAGCGGGGCCGTCTTCGAGGTGCCGGCCGTCAAGGGCCTGAGCTTCAGCGTGGACTACTTCGACGTGAAGATCCGCAACCAGATCAGCTCGCTCGGCGCCTCCTACCTGCTGAGCGCGGAGGGGCGGCGGCTGTTCCCGGACAAGATCATCCGCGAGCCGACGGGGGCGGACGGCCTACCCGGCCGCATCACGCGCATCGGCACTATCTCCGGCAACCTCGGTTTCCAGCTCTACCGGGGCCTCGACTACGGGCTCCGCTACGGCCTCCGCAACACCCGCCTCGGCTCCTTCACCTTCGACGTGACCGCTAGCCAGGTGCTCAAGAAGGGCTCCGACGCCGGCACGGGCGGCGGCTTCTTCGACAACACCGGCCTAGCCTTCGACGTCGAGTGGCGCTACAACTACAGCCTCAGCTGGAGCCACAAGGCGTGGAGCGCCCGCGTCGTCGCCGACGTGGTCGGGCAGTACTTCAACGACAACTGGACCGCCGCCGGCTGGGGCGAGAACGTGTTCACGATCGTCAGCCCGTCCGTCAGCTACCGCGGCTTCCGCAAGACCTCCGTCACCGTGGGCGTGACGAACGTATTCGACGCGCGGCCGCCCGCGATGGGCCACCGGGCGCTCGGCTTCGACGACCGCGTTTACGGCGCCGGCGCGCTGGGCATCTCCGGGCTGGTGCGGCTGCGGCGCGAGTTCTGAGCCCGCGGAAGTTTCCGATTAACAACCGCAGGGCAGGCCCCAGACTGCCGGGATGAACCCCGCCCGCCTGCTACCCCTTGTGTTCCTCGCGCTGGCTACCCTCCTGCCCGGCGCCGCGCCCGCGACCCCGCCCAACATCCTGTTCGCGATCGCCGACGATTGGGGCGCGCACGCCGGGGCCTACGGCACGCCCTGGGTGCGCACGCCGCACTTCGACCGCGTCGCGCGCGAGGGCCTCCTCTTCCGGCACGCCTACACCCCGAACGCCAAGTGCGCCCCGTCGCGCGCCGCCATCCTCACCGGGCGCAACTCGTGGCAGCTCAAGGAGGCGGCGAACCACATCCCGTACTTCCCGCCCGAGTTCAAGGGCTGGGGCGAGGCGCTGGCGGAGCACGGCTGGTTCGTCGGCCACACCACCAAGGGCTGGGGCCCCGGCGTGGCACGCGACGCCGCGGGCAAACCGCGGCAGATGACCGGCCAGGCGTTCAACGCGCGCAAGGCGGCACCGCCGACCACCGGCATCGGCAACGCCGACTACGCCGCCAACTTCGAGGACTTCCTCGCCGCCGCGCCCGCGGGAAAACCCTGGGCGTTCTGGTACGGCGCGATCGAGCCGCATCGCGGCTACGAGTTCGGCTCCGGCGTGCGCAAGGGCGGCCGCCGCCTCGAGGACGTCGACCGCGTCCCCGCCTTTTGGCCCGACAACGAGACCGTCCGGAACGACATCCTCGATTACGCCTACGAGGTGGAACACTTCGACCGCCACCTCGGCCGGATGCTCGAATCCCTCGCCGCCCGCGGCCTGCTCGAGAACACGCTCGTCGTCGTCACCTCCGACCACGGGATGCCGTTCCCGCGCGGCAAGGGCACCGCCTACGCCTTCTCCAACCACGTCCCGCTAGCGATCCGCTGGCCGGCGGGCATCGCCGGGCGCGGGCGCGTCGTGGACGACCACGTGAGCTTCGTGGACCTCGCGCCGACGTTCCTCGAGGTAGCGGGTCTCCCCCGCGAGCGCACCGGGATGGCGGAGTTTGCGGGCGTCAGCCTCACGCCGATCTTCCGCAGCGACCGCTCCGGGCAGGTCGTGCCGGGCCGGGACTTCGCCCTCGTCGGAATGGAGCGCCACGACATCGGCCGGCCGAACGACGTCGGCTACCCGATCCGCGGGCTGGTGAAGGCGGGCCTGCTCTACTTAGAGAACTTCGAGCCGACGCGCTGGCCGGCGGGCAATCCCGAGACGGGTTACCTTAACGTCGACGCGAGCCCGACGAAGACCATCATCCTCGAGGCGCGCCGCCGCGCGGGGACGGATCCCCTCTGGGACCTGTGTTTCGGCAAGCGCCCGGCGGTCGAGCTCTACGACCTGCGCACGGATCCCGACTGCGTGCGCAACCTCGCCGGCGACCCGGCGCGCGCGGAGCGCCGCGCGGCCCTGCAACGGGAGCTGCACGAGCGCCTCAAGGCGCAGGGCGACCCGCGGATGTCCG
>SYDD01000078.1 GCA_005786775.1 Opitutaceae bacterium | reverse complement strand
GCGTCGGAGGTCCAGTCGATGCCCTCCGGCGGCGAATGCTGGAACCGGCGGCTCAGGTTGATGACCAGCTCGCCGGTCTCCCGGTCCTCCCATGCCTTTCAGTATTATATGCGATACTTTTCGGTTGTGAACTCCCCTATTTAGCAGGAATTGTATCGCATACGATACATGAACTTCGCGCAAACCGGCTTGATGATTCGGACCGCACGAAAGCAGGCGGGCCTGACGCAGGCCGAGTTGGCCGGGCGTTTGGGGATGAGTCGGGCCACCCTCTCGCAACTGGAGACCGGCGTGATCGGGGATCTCGGCATCCGGAAGCTGGCTCAGATCGCCGATCGCTTGGGTTTGGAAATCACGGTCCGGCCACGGCGCCCACTGACGCTGCACGAGGCCTACGCCCGCAATCGCGCGGAGCGGCAGGAGGCCTTTCGGGAGACCGACGCCGTGCTCGCCCAACTGAACCCGGGCAAACTCCGTGGCTGACGTTTTCGTCAACCGACGCGCCGTCGGCGCCCTCACGCGCGAGGACCCGGCGAACCGCTTCGTCTACGCCGAAGGGGTGCCGGAGGAATTGGCGGTCTCATTGCTGATGCCGGTCGATCGCGCCCCGTATCTGGCTGAGCGCGCTTCGGTGCTGCATCCGGTGTTCGACCAGAGCCTGCCGGAAGGAGCCCTGCGGGAAGCGCTCCACCACCTGTTCGCGAAGGCGCTGCCGGTTTTCGATGACCTTGCCTTGCTGGAAATTGTCGGCCGTTCGCTGATCGGTCGACTGCGCCTCGGACGTTCGCCCGAAGACCTCGACCAGGTCCCGCCGCAAAATCTGCGGGAACTCCTCGCGAGCCGGGGGACCGATGGGCTGTTTGCCGAACTGCTCCGGCGCTACGCCCAGTATTCCGGCGTGGCGGGGGTCCAGCCGAAGCTGCTGATCCGCGACGACGGCAGCCTAGGCACCAGCAGGTTCAGCCCGCTGCCGGGGCGCGAGCGGGTGACGGCCCAGGGCACCACCCACATCGTGAAGTCGTTCGACGCGGGGAAGTATCCGGGGTTGGCCGCCAACGAGTACTTCTGCCTGCAGGCGGCCAAGAGCGCGGGGTTGCCGGTGCCCCCCGTCGAGATCGCGACGGGGGGACATCTGCTGATCGTGGAGCGCTTCGACCTGAAGGCGGACGGCACCTACCTCGCCTTCGAGGACGGCTGCGCCCTCGACGGCCGGTTGTCCCGGGAGAAATACGAGGGCAGTTATGAGCAGTTGGCCGCCACGCTGGCCAGCAGCCTGCGCGGACCGGAGGGCACGACAGCGGAATTGGCCCGCTTCTTCCGGTCGCTCGTCCTTTCCGTCGCGGTGCGGAACGGTGACGCCCACCGCAAGAACTTCGGCGTGGTCTACGACGACCCGACCGGCACCGTATCCTTGGCGCCCGCTTTCGACATCGTCACCACCTCGGTTTACCTGCCCGACGACTGTCTGGCTCTGACTCTGGATGGCTCCAAGCGCTGGCCGGACGCCAAACGGCTGGTGCGCTTCGGGCGGCAACGGTGCCAGCTCACGGAAGCGGCCGCCAAGGCCATCGTGGCCGAGGTCTTGGACGGAGTTGCCCGGATTGCCCGGGACTTGGGGACCTTGTCCGACCTCGATCCGCAGGCGAAAGACACCTCAGTCCGCATGCAGCAAGCCTGGTCTGCAGGGATCGATTCCCTGAAGTAGGCCGGACTCAGCCCGGGTTTCCATCGCTGGTTTGGCGCGAGGCGCCCCCTCACGGCACGGGCACGCGGTACAAGTACGCGTCGGACGTCCAGTCGATGCCCTCCGGCGGCGAACGCTGGAACAGGCGGCTCAGGTTGATTACCAGCTCACCCGTCTCCCGGTCCTCCCGCGCTGCGAAATTTGACAAGGTCAGCTGCGCGCTGTCCCCCGGCCCCCGCGTGTCCACCGTTCGCACGGTCTCCCGCCGCAGCAGCCCCGACCGCCGGTCCACCTCGCCCACCACCAGCGGGTACCGCGGCCGGTTGCCGTCCGGATTCACCGGCGTGAGATTTCCGATCCAATACAGCCGGCCCGACGAATGCGGCACGAGCTGGGAACAGGAACTGGGGGAGAAGAACTCGCCGTCGTCCGCGTAGGTCCACGGCGTCGCCTCGGTCCACGTGCGCCCGCCATCCGCGGACCACGCCGCCCAGCGGCGGGCGGGCAGCGCCGGCTTGCCGCCATTGGAACCCCGCAGCACCGCCAGGATCCGCCCGTCGGCCAGCGGCGCGAAGGTCGGCTCATCCAGCCCCCGCGTCGAACGCGCTGAGTCGCCCCGAATCAGCGCCGAGAGTTCCCAGTCAATCCGGCCGTCCGCCCGCCACCGCCCCCGCAGCGCCGCCGCGTCCGAATAGGTGTAGCCGCCCCCCGGGTTGTGATAATTCCCATCCGGACCCTGCGGGGTGATCATCACCGGCACGAGGATCGTGCCGTCCGCCAACACGAGGGGAACGGAGGCGAGGTCGCCCACCATAAAGGCATTGCGGCCAACGTGGACACCCGGGAGCGGGTGCTCCCGCGAAAACCCCTCACCCCGGTGCACCACGGGCTCGTCGATGCCCCACGAGCGCCCCCCATCCGCCGAAACCGCGTAAAACACCTGCCAGCGCCGCATCCCCTCGAGGGGGTCGTCGTTGGGCAACAGCGCCTCCAGGTAAAAGCGCACGAACCGGCCCGTGAACGGATCCGCCACACCACCCCGCAGGGCCCGGCGCAACTTGCCTTCGGCCCGCGGTTCCAACGTGGGCACACCCGTCGCGGCCGACCAGGTGCGGCCGTGGTCCGCGGAGTGCCGCAGGTACGCCACGTCCACGGTGTCCGACCGCGACATCAGCTGATGGATGGACAACAGGTCGCGCCCCTCCGGCCGCGTGTAGTACGTGGCGGCCAGGACCGCCGTGCCGGCGCCGGGCGACGCTAGGAACAGTTCGCGCCGCACCTCCGCGCCAGCCGCCGCGCCGCCGAGGGCGAGGACGGCCAGCAGGAGCGGAGACCAGCGCCGCGCCATCGGGCCGCCCTCAGAAGCGCGTGCCCACCGCGAAGCGGAAGCTGCGGAGGTCGCCCTTGCTCTGCAGGCCCTCCATGATCTTCCGGTTGGCGGCGTTGCGGACGCTCAGGCTGAAGGTGCACGGCCGGCCCAGCAGGCGCGCCCCGTAGGTGGCGCCGAAGTCCAGCCGGGTGTAGCCGGGGATGTAGTTGGTCACCTGGCCGGTCACGCCGCTGATGCTGTCCGCCCGGCGGCCATCCACCCAGACGATGCCGTTGGTCAGGCCGAGCCCGGCGAGGGGGCCGCCGGCGAAGGTGTACTTGTGGAACAGGCTCCCGTTCGCACGCGGCCGGCCGGTGATCGGCCCGCCATTGCGGACGCGGTTGTCCGGCGCCACCAGCTGGGTGTCGATGCGCGAGAAGGTCAGGGACGCCTGGTAACCCGCGAACGGCCGCGCCAACGCCTGCACCTCGAAGCCCCGCGACTCCTCGCCGTTATCCTGCGTGCTCCGCGCCCCGCTCGGCAGCGAACCCAGCACCGCGATGATCTCGGAATCGGTCAGCTGCCGCCGCGTGTTGCGCCGGTCCAGCTCGAAGACCGCCGCCTCGAGGGTCAGCCGGCCGCCGAGCAGCGAGGACTTGATGCCCGCCTCGAGCGACTCGCCCGACTCGGGCTTGTCCAGCAGCCGGCCGTAGACGTCGATGCCGGTCGGCACCCCCGAGAAGGAGTCGCTGGCGGAGACATAGAAGGACAGCGCGGGCACGGGCCGGTACAGGAGGCCCACCGTGGAGGAGGTGGCGTTCTCCACCGGCAGGGCCTGCGGGGCGAGGGCGGCGGCGGTGGCGCCGGTGAGGGCGTTGTTCTCGCCGTGGTCGCGGCGGACGCCGGCCAGGAGGTGCCAGCGGTCGTTGGCGGTGCTCACGACGTTGGTGAAAGAGATGGCGCCCCGGATCAGCCGCTGATCGACGTAGGAGTTCGGGCTCGAATAGCGGGTCAGGTCCGTCATCTCGCGCCAAGCCGGCTGGAAGTCGGAGGCGAACAGCGGACCGGTCGCGGAGGTGGGGAACTTGTAACGAGCGAGCGCGTTCGGGTTGGTGGAGGGCGCGGCGCCTAGGGCCGTGCTGGTCGAGTTCGGGGTGTCCGTGCGGTCGCGCCAGTTGCGGGACTCGATGCGTTCCACGCCGAGGATAGCCTCGTGGCGGAGCCCGGCGTACTGGAACTGCCCGCGCAGGTCGGCCTGGTAGGTCCAAATGTCCCAGGTCTCGTCGTCCTTGGTCGCGGACCAGCGGATCTCATCGGCCACGACATTGCCGCGGACGTTGCCTGCCGCCGGGTTGAGGAACCGGGCGATCACGGAGGAGGCGCTGCCCGAGAGGCGCAGGTCGCGCCGGTCACTGCGGGACCAGAGGGTGGCGGCCCGCGTCGAGAAGGTGCGGTTGAAGCGGTGCTGCACATCGAGGCCGGCGCGGTACACCTCCTGGGTGCGGAGATTGTTCGGCCCGAAGGGATTGAAATCCCACGGCAGGATCTCCTCCGGCACGTAGCCGAAGGCGTAGGCGCCCGCCGCCGGGGCCGCGGTCGCGCTGGTCGCGGTCGCGGTGGTCGGGATGCGGATGCCCGGGATCGCGATGGCGACGTTGCCCTCATACTTGATGCTCTCGGCGCGGAGGTTAACGATCGTCTCGGGCGCGAAACGGTACACCGCGGCGGCATAGGCCACCTTGCGGCGGCTGCTTTCCCACGGGCGCCAGCTGTTGCCGTCTTGGTACGCCAGGGCGGTGCGCAGGGCGAACTGCCGCGACGGCGCGAACGAGGCGTCCAGCTCGCCCCGGACGTAATTCCACGAGCCGACCGTGAGCTTGGTCGTAGTCTCGTTGCGCGTCCGCGGGCGCTTGCTGATCTGGTTGATCATCCCACCAGGCTCCACGACGCCCGCCAACAGCGAGCTCGGGCCACGCAGTGACTCCACGCGGTCGACCGTCAGGGTATCGCTGATCATTCCCACGAATCCTTCCTTCACGCCATCGCGGTAATGCCGGTTCTGCCGCATCCCGCGCACGGTAAAGGTATTGTTATCGAACACCGCGTCCTGTTTGCCTTGCGAGGTCACGCCCGTGAGGAACGCGGCCGCGTCGGAGAGATTATCGGCTCCCAGGTCCGCGAGAAACTCGCTGGTCAGCACTTGAATCGAACGCGCGAGATTCTGGATCGGCACGTTGGTCCGCGTGCCGGAAACGGAACTGGCCGCCGCCCAAGTGTTATCGGCCGAGCTGGTGACGGCGAACTCCGGCAGGGCGATGACCTCCTCCGCGGCCGCCGCGGGTGCGGGCGCCGCGGCGCGGCCCGCCAGCGCGGACAGCAGCAGCAGGGAGACGAGGGCCAACGACGGACGGAACGGGAGCTTCATAGGGTTCAGACGAATGGTGTCGGTGCGGCGGGGTTGCTCCGATGAGCGCCCCAGCGACCGCCCCGAGGCAAGCCGGATTACGCCCCGCGGCCGCGCTCCGCCAGCGATTGGCGCTCTCGCCCGGAAAAAAGCATCGCCGCCCCCGCGCCACCCGCCCAACTACGGGCGCCGATGAACGCCGCGCTTCCTCCCCTCCCGGCCGCCCCTACCCCGGGCCTGTACCAACACTACAAGGGCGGCCAATACCGGGTGGTCGGCCTCGCCCGGCATTCGGAGACGCTCGAGCCCCTCGTGGTGTACGAGGCGCTGTACGGGACCGGCGGCCTCTGGGTCCGTCCCGCCGCGATGTTCACCGAGGAAGTGACGATCGCCGGCGTCCGCCAACCCCGCTTCCGCCGCCGGCCGAACGCCTGACCGATGCGCGTCCTCCTCGCCTTCGACAAGTTCAAGGACTGCCTGACCGCGCCCGCGGCCTGCGCCGTCGCCGCGGCCGCGCTGCGCGAACGCCATCCCGACTGGGCCCTCGACGCCTGCCCGCTGGCGGATGGGGGCGAGGGCTTTGCGGACATCCTGACCCGGGCCGCCGGCGGAACCCTCCACACAGAAACGGTCACCGGACCGCGGCGTCAGCCGGTAAAGGCCGCTTTCGGGCTCGTGCCTTGGACCAGTATCCCCGCCGGCGCGTGCGCCCTGCTGGATTTGCCGCCCCGCGCGGCCGGCCGGCCCGTGGCCGTGCTGGAAATGGCCGCCGCCTCGGGCTTGGCGCTGCTCGGCCCGGCCGAGCGGGATCCTTGGGCCACGACGACCGCCGGCACCGGCGAACTGATCCGTGCGGCCGCCGCCGCTGGGGCGGGCGCGGTGCTGCTCGGGGTGGGTGGCAGCGCGACCCACGATCTGGGCCTGGGCGCCCTGGCGGCCCTCGGCCTGCGGACCGTGGGGGCCAACGGCGCCGCCTTGGCCGACCCGATCCCGCGGCATTGGGCGGAAGCCACCGGCTTCGCGGGCACCGTCGATCCCGCCCTGCCGCCGCTGCGGATCGCCTGCGACGTCACCAACCCCTTGGCCGGCCCCCGCGGGGCCGCCGCGACCTATGGGCCCCAGAAGGGCCTGCAGGCGCAGGATCTGGCGCGTCTGGATGCCGGGACCGTCCGGCTGGCCCGGGCCCTGTGCGCGCATTGCGGGCACCCGGAGAGCCTGGCGGAGACTCCGGGCGCGGGCGCGGCGGGGGGGATTGCCTTTGGTCTGATGGCGGCGGCGCGGGCGCAGCTGTTACCGGGCTTCGATCTGGTGGCGGCCTGGCTCGATCTGGAGACCCGGCTGGCGGCGGCGGATCTGGTCATTACCGGGGAGGGTCGGTTCGACGCGAGTTCGCTGCAGGGCAAGGGGCCGGGTGCGGTGGCGGCGCGGGCCTTGGCGCGGGGCAAGCGGGTCCTAGTGCTGGCCGGCCAGGCCGCCGTGCCGGAGCCGCCGCCCGGGCTCGTGGCGCGCTCGATCTCGCCCCCGGGGCTGCCGCTGGCCGACGCCCTGCGCGAAGCCCCGGAACGCCTCGCCGCCGCCGTCCGGGAGGCGTGCTGAAGCCGGGCCGCCCCCAGCCCTATTCCCGCCGCAGGCCGCGGCGCATCAGCGAATCGAGGGCGGCGGCGGG
>SYDD01000077.1 GCA_005786775.1 Opitutaceae bacterium | reverse complement strand
CCTCGCCGCTGCCCAACCGGCGGTGGTGGCGGATCTGCGCGCCCGCTGGGAGGCGTGGGACCGGGGCAACGCCGCCCCGCGCTGGCGCGGCACGCCCAACGAGGATCCGCCCGCCTCCCCCGCGCCGCCTCCGCGCTGATCCGCCCCGCGTCGCGCCTCAGCGCAGCGTCTTGATGTGCAGGATGAGCGAATCGACCTGCGGGTCCGAGAGCACGCCCGCGAAGCTAGCCATCGCGTACTCGCCCTTCTCGAAGCCTGCCGCGAGCTTCGCCGTGGGATCGAGGATGGATTCGCGCAGATAGGCCTCGTCGATCTTCAGCTTCACGGCCTTACCGCCGACGTAGACGGTGCGCTCGCTGCCGTACAGCCCCTGCCAGGGCGGGCCGGAGCGGGCGACGGCCAGGTCCTGACCGGCGCCGTGGCAGGCCGTGCAGGCGAACAGCTGCGCGAGGCGCGCGCCCTCCTCCGCGCTCGCCACCCCGGCCGCCACCGTGGCGGCGACCCGCGGGGTCAGGTCGATCGTGAGCGGCCCGAAGCCCTCCCGTTCCGGATCAAAGGGCGTCAGCTCGCACGGCGTCGTGTACGCGTTTTCCTCGAGCCGCTCACCAGCGGCCGTGGCGAGCGACCAGCCCACGCGCAGCTGCATCACGGGCCGTAGCCCGGGCACCGCGACGAACACGGACCGGCCGTCGCGTGAGAGGTAGGCGGCGCTGGGCGTGAACGCGTCCTGGCCGGGGGAGCCGTCTGCCTTGTACTGGGCCGAGCCGTACTTGTGCGTCCGGCGGTAGGACCAGCCCTGGAGGGAGTAGCTTGCGGGGTCGGTCGCTCGCCGCGGGTCGAGCGGGGAACCGAAACGCAGCAGCACGCCGCGGTCGAGTACGGCGAGTTCTCTGGGCAGCGGGTCGGGGCGTCCCGTGTGCCGCAGGCGGCCGAGGCCGGCGGGCACGTCGATTACGTTGCCCCAGCCGAGCACTTGGAAACCCGCGAGGTAGAGCAGGCCGTCGCGCGGGTTGACCGCGCCGTTGAGCGGGGGGAACGCGAATCCGCGCGTAATGCTCACGACGGCGGCCTGCGGCTCCGTGCCGCGGCGATTGAAGAGCACCTGGAACAGCTCGGGCCGGTTGTAGCCGATGTGGACGAGGCTGCCGTTGAGCGGGCCGAGGCGCGCGTCGTGCAGCCAGACCTGCGAGAGCGCGGACGCGTTCACCGGGTGCGGGATCCAGGTCAGCGGTTCCACGACCGGCGCCGGATATTGCTCGACGGGGGCGAAGGGCGGCAGGAAGCCGTGGAAGCGCCCGTCCCGCACGATGTGCAGGGGCGTCGACGGGATGTAAGGTCCCTGCTGGTCGCTGGAGGTCACGAGCCCCGAACGCGGATCGACCCCGATGTTGGGCTGGCGGAAGCCGTAGCCAAGTACGGTCGCGGTGCGCCCGTCCGAGGAGATGCGGAGCACGCTGCCGTTGTGCTTGCCCTGGGTGGTCGCTTGCTGCCCGCCCTTGGCGATGACGAACTCGCCGCCCGGGGAGAGACGGATCTGCGAGGGAAACTCGCGCAGGTCCGCGGTCTGGCCGAACGCGTTCGAGAAGAGCTCGTGCACGTCCGCCTCGCCGTCCCCGTCGAGGTCGCGCAGCCGCCAGATGCCGTTGCGGTCGAAGGCCATCAGCTCGTCGCCGCGTACGGCGAGCGACATCGGCTCGTGGAGCCCCGACGCGAAGCGCCGCCACCGCGGCTGCCCGGCGGGCTCGTGCAAGCCGCGCACTAGCCAGACGTCGCCGTCGAGCGTGACGACGGCCGCGGTGCCGTCCGGGAGGAACTGGATGTCGCTGGGGCGCACGGCCCGGCGCCGCGGGTTCGGGTCCGGCAGCCCGATGGGGTCGATGACGAACGCCGCGGCGGCCTCCGCGTTCTTGACGGTGGTCGGCAACTCCTCCGGCCAGCGCGCGCGGTTGCGGCCGGTGAGCGCGGGCGGTTCCCCGGCGAGGGTGGTCGCCGCGGGGCCCGGGCCGGTCAGGATGGTGAAACGCAGCGGCGTGGTCCGCGCGGGCAAGTCGACGACGTGCATCCCCTGGTCGACGGAGAGGCCGGCCCTACCGGAGGCGGGCGGCGCGGCGAGTCTCACGGTGACGCCCGTGGCCGCGCGGCCAGCCAGCAGGCGCAGGGCGGGGCCGGAGCCGACTTCCACGGTGCGGCCGATCCCGGGTTCCGCGGCGGTGCCGGCGGGGAAGAAGCGCTCGCGCACCGTCGCGCCCGCGACCTCGTATTCGAGCACGGCACCGTCGGGCAGGAGGTGGACGGCGCGGAAGCGGCCGCGCTCCGGGGGCAGCGGCCCGCGGCCCGGTTCCTCGGAGCTCGGCGCGGGCGAACGCGGGTCCTTCAGGTCGAGCGGGCCGGCACCCTGCCAGCCGGGGTAGACGCCGGTCGCAAGCCAGACGGAGCCCGCGGTCTGGGGGAGCTTCTCTTGGCCGCCGGGTGTCTTGCGGCCGATGTCGTGGTAGGAGCCGGGCGCGAGGGCGGCTGGGGTGACCCCCTCGCCGCGCCAAAGGGCGACGAGCCGCAGCAGGTCGGGATCGAAGCCGGCCCAGAGGCCGCCACCGAGGTTCAGCACCAGGCCGCGCGGGGCGAGATTGTCGGTCGGCAGCCCGGGACCCGCCGCGCGGGCGTCGAGGATCGACGAGAAGAAGGGGAAGTCGGCCTCGACCCACGGCGCGGAGGACGCCGCGACCTTGGGGGGCGCGGCCTTCGGGGCGGCGGCGGGCGCCGGCGCGGCGAGGAGCCCAACGAGGACGAGCAAGGGCGGCAGGGTCAGGGCGCGAGTCAGGGTGGGGCGGCGGAGGGCGGGCATCGGGGAAACGGGCGACGCGTTGAAACTTGCCGCCCGGCCCGCGCGGCCCAACACAATTCTCCACCCGCGGTGATGCCCGCCGCCGGCCTCCCTTCCCCCAATGCGCCTCCCCGCCCTGCTCCTCCTGCTCCTCGCCGCCGCCGGCCTCGCTCGCGCCGCGGAATCCGGCCGGCCCAACATCCTCTGGTTCATCGTGGACGATATGTCCGCCAACCTCTCGTGCTACGGCGAGAAGCTCATCCAGACGCCGCACCTCGACCGCCTGGCGCGCGAGGGCACGCGGTTCAGCTGCGCCTTCACCACCGCGCCGGTCTGCTCGCCGTGCCGCTCGGCGTTCATCACCGGGATGTACCAGACCAGCATCGGCGCCCACCACCACCGCAGCGGGCGCGGCGAGCTGAAGATCACGCTGCCGCAGGGGGTCGAACCGATCCCGGTGCGGCTGCGGCGCGCGGGGTACCACACCGCGATCGGCTCCGGCCTGCCGGACGCCGGCCGCGGCGGCCAGGCGAAGGCGGGGCGCAAGGCGGCCGCCGCGCTCGGCAAGACCGACTACAATTTTGAGTGGGATCCGGCGATGTACGACGGCCCCGACTGGGCGAATCGCCGGGCGGGGCAGCCCTTCTTTATGCAGGTGCAGCTCGCGGGTGGGAAGCTGCGCGGCGGCAATGACGAGGCCGCCAAGCGCCTTTCCGAGCGCGCCGCGGCGGAACTCGGCGGCGCCACCGACCCGGAGCGCGTGACCCTTCCCCCCTATTACCCCCGCGACCCGGTGCTGCTCCGCGACTGGGCGGCGTACCTCGACGCGGTGCGCTTCACCGACCAGCACGTCGGTCGCGTCCTCGCGCGGCTGGAGGCCGAGGGCGAGCTCGAGCGCACCCTAGTGATTTTCGCCACGGACCATGGCATCAGTCACGCACGCGGCAAACAGTTCCTCTACGACGAGGGTACGCATGTGCCCTTCATTGTGCGGGGCCCAGGCGTGCCTCGCGGCGCCGTCCGCGACGACCTCATCGAGCTGATCGACCTCGTCCCGATCTCCCTGGCCGCCGCTGGGCTGCCGCTGCCCGCGGGCCTGCAGGGACGAAACGTACTCGCCGCCGGGTATCGACCGCGTTCGTTCGCCTTCGCCGCCCGGGACCGCTGCGACGAGACGGTCGAGCGCCTCCGCAGCGTGCGGACGGAA
The DNA here is from genome assembly GCA_005786775.1 of Opitutaceae bacterium. Classification (GTDB taxonomy): domain Bacteria; phylum Verrucomicrobiota; class Verrucomicrobiia; order Opitutales; family Opitutaceae; genus ER46. The sequence continues at coordinate 3,912 of SYDD01000077.1, read as the reverse complement.
CGGTACCTCTACATCCGCAACTTTCTCCCGCAGCGCCCGCACCTCCAGCCCAACGCCTACAAGGACGGCAAGACGATCGTCCAGACCCTGCGCGCCCTGCACGCGGCCGGCCGGCTTGAACCCCTGGCGACGGAACTCCTCTTCCGCCCGGTGCGCCCGGCGGAGGAGCTCTACGAATGGACCACCGACCGCTGGCAGGTGCGCAACCTGGCGGCCGATCCCGCCCACCGCGCAGAGCTGGAACGGCTCCGGGCGCGCCTCGACCAGTGGATGCGCGAGACGGGCGATCGCGGTCCGGAGGCCGAGTCGATGTACGACAGCGACATGCGGGTCTACGCCGGGGACCGGGGCGGCAAGGAAGGTGGACGCGAGACGCTGATCGCCAACATCGCCCAGATGAAGCGCTGGGCCGCCGAGGGCCGTTGACGCTCAGTAGCGCCGGCGCAGCCGCAGCGAGAAGTCCCGCGGGCTGCCCGGGCGGATGGAAAGCCGCCCGTTCGCGGTCCGGATGTACTCCTCGTCGAGCAGGTTCTGCACGTTGAGCGAGGCGTCCCACGTGCGGCCGCGGTAGCTGAGCGAGCCGTCGAAACGGACGTAAGCCGGGATGTAGTAGGTGTTGGCCACGTCGCCGAAGCGGCCGCCGACCGCCACGACGCCCAGGCCGGTCGCGAACCCGCGCGCGGCCTCGCCGCCGAGCTGGAAGCGGTTCCAGAGGCTGTACGTGCGCGTGGGGGTGTTCGCCAGGCGGTTGCCCCGCGGCGTCAGCAGATCCCGCGTCACCTCCCCGCGCGTGAAGTTGCTCGAGCCGATGAGCTGCCAGCCCGGGAGCAGCCGGCCGGCGACGTCGAGCTCGAGGCCGCGGGCACGCTGCTCGCCGGTCTCGATGCGGTAGCCGGGCCGCGCCGGGTCGGGATTGAGGGTGTTGCGGTTCTTCAGCTCGTAGAGCCCCGCCGTCACGGTGATCCGCCGTTGCAGCAGCTCCGCGCGCGCCCCGAGCTCGAGCAGGAGGGACTGCACGGGCTTGAGCGGCTTGCCGTCCGGGTTCACCGCCGTCGCGTTGGCGAAGATGTCGGAGTAGTTCAGGAACACCGAGACGGTGTCGGTCGGCAGCCAGACGGCGCCGAGCCGCGGGTTCGGCTTGGTGCCGGTGGTGTCGGTCTTCACCCCAGTCCGCTTGTTGGTGTTGTAGGAGCTGAAGCGTGCGACCCGGGCGCCGGCCAGCAGCGTCAGCTTGTCCCCGAGGAGGAAGACCTGGTCCTGCACGAAGTACTCGTCGTACCAGATCGTCGAGTCGACCCAGCTGCTGTTGACGAAGACGCCGGTGACGCCGCGCGCGGGGTTGAGCGCCGGGGTGGCGGTGAGCGGGGCCTGATTGGTGATGCCGCCGTCGAAGTTGTAGCCGATCTCGACCCCGGCGAGCAGCTTGTGCCGGAGGCCGGCGGCGCGGAACTCGCGGCTGAGCTCCGTCTGGGTGTAGTAGTTGTCGACGCCCTCCGCCTGCAGCCAGCGGCGGGTGCGGGTGAGCAGGAGGGTGTTGGCGTTGACCGCGTTGAACTGGGTGTCGAAGCCCTTCTCGTTGGTCGAGTTGAGGCGGAAGGCGTGGCGGAGCGCGAGGCCCGAGGGGAAGGTGTGGAGCACCTCGTAGCGGCCGGCGTACTGCTCGGTGGAGTTCACGTCGTCCGGGTCGCCGTAGAAGGTGCGGGCGGGGACGCGGGCCGCGCGGTTGCCCACGGCCACGATGCCGGCGTCGTTCACGCGGCGGTCGCGCAGGAACTCGAACTCGACGTTGACGCGCGTGCGCGGGCCGGCGCGCCAGCTGAGCACCGGGCTGAGGAACATGCGGTGCGCCCAGCCGTGGTCGCGGAAGCTGCCGGAGTCCTGCCAGGCTGCGTTGAGGCGGTACAGTAGGCGATCGCCGGCGAGGGGGCCGGTCGCGTCGAAGGTCGCGCGGTAATAGTCGTACCCGCCGAGGACCACGCCGAACTCCCGCGCGGCGCGCGGCTGGGGCAGCTTGGTGAGGATGTTCACGGCGCCGCCAGCGGAGGTGCGGCTGAAGATCACGGAGGCCGGGCCCTTCGCCACCTCGAGGCGGTCGAAGTTCGCGGTGTCGCGCGGGGCGCGGCCTGAGTCGCGGAAGCCGTTCTTGAACGGGATGCCCGTGGTGAAACCGCGGATCTCGAAGCGGTCCCCGCGCGGGTTCTGGCCCTCGGTCAGGCCGCTGGTGTACGCCAGCGCGTCCGCTACGGAGCGCGCCTGCAGGTCGTCGAGGAAGCTCCGGTTGACGATCTGGATCGACTGCGGGGTCTCGCGGATCGGGGTGTCGATCTTGTTCCCGGAGGCGGAATTCCCCGAGCGGTAGCCCTCGTCGCGGAGGCTGCTCACCTCGAAGGGCGAGAGTTGCACGGCCTCGGCGGCCGGCGGGGTGGCGGCCGGGGGCGGGGCGACTTGGGCGGAGGCGGCGGCGCTCAGGGCGGCCGCTAGCAGGGCGAGGCGCGGGGTTTGGGGCATCGGGGTAAAGGTATCGCAGGTTTAAGCGCGCGCCCCCGGGACCCGCGAGGTTTTGTTTTGTCAGTCCCGCCCGCGGACCTCCTCATTGGGGATCTTCCGCCCGTGCCGCCCCCGCGTCCCTCCGCCCGTGTCTGCGCCGCCGCGTTGCTCGCCTCCGCCGGGGCGGGCGCGCCCGCCGCCGAGACGCAGCTGACGAACGCCCCGCACGGGCACGTCCTCACCAACGTCAACGTCTGGTCCCCCGACGGCCGGTGGATCGTGTACGACGTCCGCGGGCCCGGCGGCGAGTTCGACGGGGCGCGCATCGCGCGGGTCGAGGTCGCCACCGGCCGTGTGGAGACGCTGTACGAGGCGGCGCACCGGGCGCGCTGCGGCGTCGTGACACACCACCCGCAGCGGGATCAGGTGGTGTTCATCCTCGGCCCCGAGCACCCGACGCCCGAATGGTCCTACGGGATCAGCCGGCGGCGGGGCTTTCTGGTCGACGCGTCTAACCCGGGGCAGGGGAGGGGGCTCGACGCGATGACCTACGCGCCTCCCTTCGTGCCCGGCGCCCTCCGCGGCGGATCGCACGTGCACGTCTTCCACCCCGGTGGTGACGCCCTGAGCTTCACCTACGACGACGAGGTGCTTGCGCGCCTCGGCGACCGTGGCGACCACGACCGGAACCAGCGCAACGTGGCCGTCGCGGTCCCGACGTCGGGGGGCGTGCGGGTGCCCGCCTCCCATCCGCGCAACCATGACGGAGACTGGTTCGCGGTGGTCGTTACCCGCACCGTGAACCGCCCGCGCCCCGGCTCCGACGAGATCAGCCGCGCCTACGAGGAGGGCTGGCTGCCGGACCGCGAGGGGCGGCGCCGCCTCGCTTTCCTCGGCAACGTCACCGCGCCGGACGGCCGCGAGCACGCGGAGGTGTTCCTCGTGGAGTTGCCGCCCGACCTCACCCGGGCGGGCGCGGAACCGCTCGAGGGCACCGCCACCCGGAGGCCCGCGCCCCCCGCCGGCACCGTGCAGCGCCGTCTGACGTTCCTCGGCGGCGAAGCGCCGCGGGGCGTCGCCCCGGCCCCGCGCCACTGGCTCCGCGCTTCTCCGGTCGACGGCACGATCGCCTTCCTGCGGGCGGACGCGGCGGGCAACGCGCAGCTCTGGACCGTCTCGCCGGAGGGCGGTGCGCCGCGGCAACTCACGCGGGGGACCGCGGGCGTGAGCTCCGCCTTCACCTGGAGCCCTGATGGGCGCCGGCTCGCCCACGTGATGGACGGCAGCGTCTGCGTCACCGAGGCGGCAACCGGCGCGACGACGCGCCTGACCCCCCGCGCGGCGGGCGACGACGGGCCGGAGGCCCTCGCCTGCGTGTTCTCCCCGGACGGGCGGCGCATCGCCTACACCCGGCGGGTGGCGGGG
>SYDD01000012.1 GCA_005786775.1 Opitutaceae bacterium | reverse complement strand
GATGAAGCACAACATGTCGTCGCCGTCCCCGGTGACCGACGGCAAGCTGGTCTGGGTCGCCTCCGGCAACGGGGCCATCGCCTGCTACGACTTCGCGGGCAACCCGAAGTGGACCTTCAACATGGAGAAGGCCTTCGGGAAACTCGGGGTCCAGTTCGGCTACGGCTCCTCGCCGCTACTGGTCGGGGAGGCCCTCATCTTCCAGAACCTGCAGGGCCTCTACACCGACGACCCCTCCTACCTCTTCGCCCTCCGCGCCTCCGACGGGAAGCTGCTCTGGCGCGTCGACCGGCCCACCGACGCCGAACACGAGACGCCGGACGCCTACACCACCCCCGTCCTGCTCGAACTCAACGGCCGCCGCGAGGTGGTCGTGGGCGGCGGCGGCTACGTCACCGGCCACGATCCTGCGACTGGGCGCGAACTCTGGCGCGGCGGCGGCCTGAACCCCGATAATTCTAAGAACTACCGCACCATCGCCTCCCCCCTCGTGCACCAAGGGATGATCTTCGTCCCTACGCGCGTAAAGCCATTCCTTGCCTTCCGGGCTGGCGGTGTGGGCGACATCACGACCAGCCACCTCGCGTGGAAGTGGACGGAGCGCGGCTCCCCGGATGTTCCGACCCCGGTAGCCGATGGAGAGTATCTTTATATGGTTGATGATCAAGGGGCTATCACCTGCGTGCGGGCCAAGACGGGGGAGAAGGTCTACGGCCCGGAGAACACCGGGATCGGGCGCACCAGCGGGTCGCCCACGCTGGCCGACGGCAAGATTTACATCACCAGTGAATCGGCCGAGACCGCCGTCGTGGCGGTCGGCCCCCAGTACCGTTTGATCGCCAAGAATGCGCTTGATGGAAGCTATACCTTGACAACTCCAGCAATTGCCGACGGCGAGATCTTTATCCGCACGGCGACCCACCTCTACTGCCTGTCCCGCCGCTGAAGTCCCGATGAAAGTCACGCCCTCCACCCGCCGTCGTTTCCTCCGCACCTCCGTCGCGGCCGCCGCCACGATCCAGGTGCTCCCCCGTGCGCTCCTCGGTGGACCCAAGTTCGTGCCGCCCAGCGAGAAGGTGAATGTCGCGGTGGTCGGAGTCGGCGGGCGTGGTCTTCAAAACCTACGCGAGCTCCTTGCGCTGGCGGATGTGCAGGTGATCGCGGTGGCCGATCCGGCGCGCACGTTCAGTCTGGAGGCGTTTTACTACAAGGGCACCGGTGGTCGCGACCCCGCGCAGGCTGCAGTAGAGGCGCATTACGCCGCCCAAACGCCGAACTTCCGCTGCGCGGCTTACGAGGACTTTCGGGTGTTGTTGGAGAAGGAGCGGGCGGTCGACGCGGTACTCTGCGCCACGCCGGATCACCTCCACGCGGTGGTATCGCTCCGGGCCCTGCGCGCTGGGAAGCACGTTTACTGCGAGAAGCCGCTCACCCATAACATTTTCGAGGCCCGCGAGGTCGCCCGGGTCGCCCGCGAGACGGGTCTCGCCACGCAGACCGGTAATCAGGGTCATTCCACGGTCGGGATGCGCGAGACGGTCGAGGCCATCCAAGCCGGGATGATTGGTGCGGTCCGCGAGGTGCACGCGTGGGTTGGCACGAAGCGCTGGAACCCTACGTTGACCACCCGTCCCGATGGGTCGCCCGCCGTACCGGAGGGCATGAACTGGGACCTCTGGCTCGGCCCCCGGTCCCCTCGCGGTTACCATTCCGCCTACCATCCGGTCGCATGGCGCGATTTCTGGGATTTTGGGGGCTCCAGCATCGGCGACTTTGCCAGCCACGACCTCGACGCCGCTGCGTGGGCGCTCGACCTGCCGCTGCCAACTCGGGTCGAGGCGCACGCTGCCGGTCCGATGGACGAGGAGATCGCCCCGCACGGCGCCTTGGTGACGTATGATTTCCCCGCGCGCGGCAGCCAGCCCCCGGTGCGCGTTACGTGGTATGACGGTGGCTTGCGTCCGGTCGCGCCCGCCGCGTTGGAAGGCTTCCCTCTGCCGGGCCGCGGGGTGCTTTTCATCGGTGAGAAAGGGGCGATTCAGTGTAATGGCGCCGGCGGCGCGCCGCGGTTGTTCCCGGAGAGCCTGCGGGCCGCGCCCAAGCCGGCGGCGACGCTGGTCCGTTCGCAGGGCCATCACCGCGATTGGATCAACGCCTGCAAGGGCGGGGCGCCGGCGAGCAGCGCTTTCGCCTACGGCGCCCACCTGGCGGAGCTGGGCCACCTCGGTAACCTCGCCCTTCGGCTCAAGAAGCCTATCCAATGGGATGCGGCCAACCTGTTGGTGTCGGGTCGCCCCGAGGCCGATCCGATCATCCGCGGCACCTATCGGCCGGGCTGGGAACTTGGTTAAGCCGGTTCAAGCCGGGCTCAGCCCGAGCTCCGCGCGGCAGGCGGCGATTTCCCGCTCCCGCCGCGCCGCATCCCAGCCCGCGGTGTCGCTCATCCAGGCTGCCACCTCCGGCAGGCGAGCCGCGAAATCGCGTTCATAGTAGCACCAGCCGCCCCGGCGCACGACGACGTCCGCGAGGTGGCAGGCCCATTCGGCGCGGACGTGGTGCGCCACCGCCGCGCGCGTGCAGGGACCCGGCAAAGTGCCGCTCCCGTCCGTCCCGGCGCCCGGCTCCAGCAGCGGCTCCAGCGCCGTGCGGCAGGGCACGGGCGGGCGCCCGAGGTGGCGCTCCACGGCGTCCACCGCTTGTTCCGCCATCAGGCGATAGGTGGTCAGTTTGCCCCCGGTGATGTCCCACCAACCGGAACGCGGGCTGCGGATCTCGTGGGCGCGGGAGATATCCGAGGGCGAGCCATCTGGATTCGCGACCAGAGGCCGTAGGCCGGCCCACGTGCTGATGATGTCCTTGGGGACCAAGGCCGCGGTGGGGAAGAACTCGTTCACACTCGCCAGGATATAAGCGAGGTCAGCGGGCTCGGTCGCGACCGCAGCTGGGTCGCCGGCATAGTCGGTGTCGGTCGTCCCGAGAATCACGCGTTCGCCCCAGGGGATGACAAAGAGGATCCGCTTGCCTTCGGTGACCACGACCGCGTCCGGCACTGGCAGGCGGTGGCGGTCGATCACCAAATGCACGCCCTTAGTGAGGCGAAGTTTGACGGAGCTGTGCGGCAGGCGATCCGCCCAAGGGCCGGTCGCATTGACCAAGGTTCGAGTCCGCAAGGTGAAGCGCGCTTCGCCAGCGTCGCTCGGGTGGAGTGGGCACTCCCATCCGTCCGCAACGGGGTGGGCGCCGGTGAGGCGGAGGTGGTTGGCGAGGACGGCGCCGTGGCGGGAGGCGGAACGCAGGGTATCTAAGACGAGGCGCGCGTCGTTAGTGAGGGCGTCGAAGTAGCGGACCGCGCCGCGGAGACCTTCCGTCTTGAGGCCCGGCAGAAGGGCGCGGGCCTCGTCGCGGGAGAAGCCACGAGAGGGCTGGAAGTTCCCGCCGCCGCAGAGCAGGTCGTAGAGCTTCACCCCGATCCGTAGCTGCCAGAGCGGAGGACCTTCGCCGCGGTAGGCGGGGAAGACGAAGCCGAGGGGTTGCCCGAGGTGCGGGGCGATGCGGTGGAGGATCTTCTTCTCCAAGCTCGCCTCGCGCACTAGGCCGATCTCGCCCTGGGCGAGGTAGCGCAGGCCCCCGTGGAGCAGGCGGGTTGAGCGGCTGCTGGTGCCCGCTCCGAAGTCCTGCTGGTCGACCAAGGCGACGCGCAGGCCGCGCAGGGCTGCATCGCGAGCCACCCCGCTGCCGACGATGCCGCCGCCCACGACCAGCAAGTCGAAGCTTTCGGAGGCGAGGAGGGCGAGCGCGGCGGAACGTGACGGCGGCAGAGCAGAGGCAGTCATCGCGGCGAGGAGTGGGCGGCGGCGAGCAGATCTCCCAGTTCGGCCAGCGTCGGCAAGACCAGAGGCGGGACCGGATCGGCGGCAGCGGCCTCGGCGGCGGTGGCTTCACCGGAGAGGACGAGCACGCCCAGCGCACCGGCCCGATGGGCCATCAACACGTCGGTGTAGAGCCGATCTCCAACCATCGCGACTTCCTCGGCCCGGAGCCCGTGGCGGGCGAGAATGCCGTCGAGCATCGCGGGATCGGGTTTGCCCAGAACCACGGTGGGCTCCCGTGAAGTCGCGCTGGCGAGCAGCGCGCAGAGGGCGCCGCAGTCCACCAGGACAGTAGGCTGGTCGGTGGGGCAGACGCGGTCTGGGTTGGTCGCGACGTAGGGTTTCCCTTGCTGGATCCACCAGGCAGCGCGGCCGAGGCGGGCGTAGGTCAGGGTGGGATCGAAGGCGACGACGACGGCGTCCGGTGGGTCCGCGGGGTCTTCAGCGGTGAGGAGGAAGCCGGCGGCGGCGAATTCCGTCTGCATGCTGGGGGTGCCCAAGACGAACAGGCGCCGCCAGGCGGGGCGGTGGCGCTGGAGCCAGCCGATGGTCGCCTGGGCGGAGGTGTGCAGCTCGTCCGGCCCGGCCGGGATGCCCATGCGGCCGAGGTGCGCGAGGTAATCCGCGGCGCTCTTCGACGGGTTGTTCGTCAGGAAGGTCCAGCGGATCCCGAGGCCCCGGAGGCGCGCCAAGAATGGGCCGGTCCAAGGGAACACGGTCCCGCCGCGGTAGATGGTGCCGTCCATATCCAGCGCCACGTGGCGGATCCCGCGGAGGCGCGCGAGGGTGGCGGGAGTGGGGGAGGGCGTCGGGTGCACGTCAGGAGGGAGCAGCGGAGGGTGAACCGTAGCCGTGGGCGGGCGCGCGCCAAGCTAGGAGGAAGAGGAAGGTGCCGAGGGCGCCCACGCCGAGGAGGGCCCCGAAGGCGGTGTGCCAGCCGGCTTTTTCGACCAGCAGGCCGAGGCCCCAGCCGGAGACGAGCGTACTGGCGTAGCCGAAGAGGCCGGTGAAGCCTGCAGCGGTCGCGGCGGCCCGCCGGGTGGCGAGGTTGGCCGCGGTGATGCCGATCAGCGCCTGGGGCCCGTAGATGCAGAAGCCCGCGACCGCGAGGAGGGCGGTGGCCGCGGCCGGAGTGGTCGCGAACTGCCAGAAGGCCCAGAGGGCCGCTGCCGCCCCGACCATGCAGAACACGCAGGTGCGCGCCCCGCGGCCGCCGAAGACCCGGTCCGTCACCCAGCCGGCCAGCAGCATCCCGCCGATGCCGGCGACCTCGAAGGCCGCTACCATCCAGCCGGTCTGCTGCAGCGGGAAGTGCTTCATCTCCTTCAGCAGCGTCGGACCCCAGTCGAGGACGGCAAAGCGGAGGACGTAGACGAAGAAGTTCGCGAGGCAGATGTGCCAGATGAAGGAGTTGCGGAAGACCTGGGAGCGCAGGAAGGCGCGGTGCGCCGCGGGGTCCTCCGCGCCGGGCTCCGGCGGCTCCGCGCCTGCAATGCGCAATTCCGGTAACCCCACCGAGCGCGGGGTGTCGCGCAGCAGCAGGAACAGGATCGCGCCGGCAACGGTGCACAGCATCGCGGGGGCGAAGAAGCACCAGCGCCAGCCTAGCAGGACGAAGTAGCCGCAGGCCACGCTCGCGAGCGCGGCGCCGATCGAGTGCGAGGTGTTCCACACCGCCATCACCGAGGCCAGCCGTTCGGGCCGGAACCAGTGGGTCATCAGCCGACAACAGGGCGGGAACCCCATCCCCTGCACCCAGCCGTTCACCATCCAGGCGACGCCGAGCCAGAGTACCTCCGAGCCGAAGCCGAACCAGACGTTCGCCGCTACCGAGAGCATCAGGCCCGTGACCATGAAGTAGCGGGCGTTTGCCCGGTCGGCCCACACGCCGTTAGCGAAGCGCGACACTCCATAAAGCAGGCCGTGTAGGGTCAGAAAGATCCCGAGATCCGCCTTGGAAATGCCGAGGTCCGCCTGCATGGCCGGCATCGCGAAGCTCAGGTTCTTCCGGACAAAGTAGAACGCGGCGTAGCCAAACATCGTCCCGGCCAGGGTTCGCACTTGCCAGGAGCGGAACAGCGAATCCGTAGCCGTCGCGGCGGTAGAGGCGGGGGTGGCGAGGGTCATTGGGGTCAAGAGAAGGTTGGGGCCGGTGCTTGGAGGTCCCACGGACCGCCGGTGCCAAAAAGGTTTTCTAGGAGGGGCTCCAGCAGGCTCGTACGCAGCGCCACGTCCAGCACGGTGAACCGCCGCCGGATCAGCCCGGCGCGACGGAAGGACGCGCGCAGCCGCGCGCGGCTCAGGCCAATCTCCTCCGGTTCCACCGGCGCTCCCGCGAGCCGCAACCGCCGCCGCAGGTCCTCCGCCGGCAGGAGTTGCGCCTGCAGCCGCGCCCGCAGGTCTGGCCAGCCCTTCCGCAGGCGTTCGAGCTGCGCGCGGACTTCCGCTGCGCTGGCGGCTTTGGCGCGGGTCTCCGTCACGGCGGTCTCAACGAACTCCGTGCCCGCGAACAGGGCGCGCAGGTGGGCTTCGTCTGGCTGGCCATATTCCGCCCACGCCCGCGCGGTGGCCGCCGGATCCACGCGGTCGAGGTCGGTGGCGAGCAGGGCTTCGTACAGGCGTGCAACGGCCACGGTGGCCACACCCACCTTGAAGCCGTGGGCCGGGGCCTCGCCGCGGTGGGTGTGGCCCTCCATATCCCACAGGTGGCTGAACTGATGCTCGGCGCCCGAGGCCGGCCGGCTCGTCTGCGCCCATTGCATCGCCAGGCCGCCTAGCATGAGGCCCTCGACCAGTCGGCCCAGTGCCCCCGGTTCGCCCGCGCGGGCGCCGGCCGGATCCGCCAGGGCCTCGCGCAGGCCACCCTGCACGATGCCCCAGGCCCGGCGATCAATTGGCTCTGCGCCCAGCGCGTCGGCCAAAATCCAGTCGGCTCCGGCGGTCACCTTGGCCAGCAGGTCCGCGTAGCCGGCGGCGGTGCGTTCGGGGGGCGCGCGTCCGATCACCGCTAGGTCCGCCACCACCACCCGGGGCGCCGGGCAGGCGAAGGTCTGTTTGGCCCCCGCCGCCGTGATGGAGGCGCCGTACGCGGTGTAACCATCCATCGAGGCGGCAGTCGCCACGCACAGGTAGGATTCTCGTCCCGTGCGGTGGGACGCCAACTTGACGAGGTCGTTGATGGTGCCGGAGCCCACCGCGACCGGCACTGCCGCGTGCCCCCGCAGCGCCTGCTCCAGACGTTCCACCACGTCCATCTCGGCGTGCGGCGCGCGTTCGGCGAAGAGATACGGCCGTTCCTGGCGCACACCCGCCCGGTCGAGCGCGGCGCGCACCGCCTCCCCCGCCAGCGCGTGGGTGGCCAGATCGGCCACCACTACGGCGGGTGCGCCGGGGAAGTGCCGCGCGAAGAGGGCACCCGTCTCCGCGACGACGCCGGGGCCGAGGGCCAGCGCCCGCGTCTCGCGCGCCGCCGCCAGGGCCTCTTGGAGGGCGTCGCGGGGATGCGGGGCGCGGTGCTTCACGGCCGGGCGAGGTAGGCGTTAACCTCGCGGACGGCAACGTCCGGGTGATCGGTGGCGAAGGACATCACGCCGAGATCGAGCAGCTG
>SYDD01000076.1 GCA_005786775.1 Opitutaceae bacterium | reverse complement strand
GGCGGCCGGCGGGGGAGCGGCAGCGGGTGCCTTCGGGGCGGGCGCGGGGGCCGCTTCCCCGGGCTTGCCGATGGCGCACAGCGGGGCCCCGAGGGCGACCTGCGAGCCGCCGGGAGCGTAGATTTTTAGGATCGTCCCATCGAAGAAGCATTCGAGCTCCATCGAGGCCTTGTCGGTATCGACCTCGGCGAGCATGTCACCGGACTTCACGACGTCGCCCTCTTTCTTTAGCCACTTGGCCAGCGTGCCCACCGTCATGGTGTCGCTGAGCTTCGGCATTTCGATGATGTTGGCCATGGCGGTGCGGGAAGCGGGTTTCAGGCGAGCGTCTCAAGGGCGGCCTGAAGGACGCGGCGCGGGTTGGGAAGCTGTTCGACCTCGACGGGCGGGCTGTAGATCGCGGGGGCGTCGACTGTCGCGAGGCGGTGAATCGGACCGTCCAGCTCATCAAAGGCCTCGCGCTGGATCATGTAGGCCAGCTGCGAGCCGACGGAAGCAAAGGGCTTCTGCTCCTCGACGATCAAAACCCGGTGGGTCTTGGCGACGGACTTTAGAACCGAGTCGAAGTCGAGGGGGCGGATCGTGCGCAGGTCGAGCACTTCGGTGGAGATCTTGTGCTCGCGTTCGAGGACCTCGGCGGCCGCGAGCGAGTGCAGGACCGAGCGGCCGTAGGTGACGATCGTAAGGTCAGTGCCGGCGCGTTTCACGTCGGCAAGCCCGAGCGGAACCACGTGCTCCCCCGCGGGAACCTCGCCCTTCTCGCCGTAGAGCATCGTATTCTCCAAGAAGAAGACCGGGTCGTTGTCGCGGATGGCCGACTTCAGCAGGCCCTTCGCGTCGGCAGGAGAAGAGGGGACGACCACTTTCACGCCGGGGTGGTTGGCGAGCACGTTCTCCGGGGTATGTGAGTGCGTGGCGCCGACGTTCGTACCGCCGTTGGCGGGACCGCGGATCACGATCGGGCAGTGGATTTGACCGCCGCTCATGTAGCGGACATTGGCCGCGTTGTTCAGGATTTGGTCGAACGCGACGGAGTAGAAGGACCAGAACATCAGCTCCATCACGGGGCGGATGCCGAGCATCGAGGCCCCGATGCCGACGCCGATGAAGCCGGCCTCGCTGATCGGGGTGTCGACGATGCGCTGGGGGCCGAAGCGGGCGAGCAGGCCCTCGGTGACCTTGTACGCCCCGTTGAACTGGGCGACTTCCTCGCCCATGACGACGACGTTGGGATCGCGCTCCAGCTCCTCAGCAAGGGCGTGGCGGACGGCTTCGCGGTAAGTGATGACAGGCACGGTGGGAAAGGGCTGCGGCGGTCCGATCAGGTGAAGAAGAGGCGGCCCTGCGAGCGGCGGTCCGCAGGGTTGTCTGCCTCCCAATAGACATCGGTCTGGATGTCCGCAGGGGTGGGGAAGGGGCTGGCCTCTGAGAAGTCAGCCGCGACATCCGCCTCGGCCCGCGCCTCGGTGTCGATCTGCTCCGCGAGGGCGGGCGTAAGCGCACCCTCGGCCAGCAGTTTGTCCTGGAAGAGCTGGATCGGATCCCGGGTGCGGCGGTATTCCTCGATCTCCTGCTTGCTGCGGTAGGTATTGTCGGGGTCGGCGACCGAATGCCCGCGGTAGCGGTAGGTATCGATCTCTACCGTGCTGGGCTTACCGGTCTCGCGGGCCAGCGTGAGAAACTTATCCATCATCGCCCGGACCTCGTAGACGTCGTGGCCGCTGCACTGGCCCCACTGCATGTCGTAGCCGGCTGCGCGCTGGGCGAGCTCGCCGGCCGAAGAACGCGCCTGGCTGGTGCCCATCGAGTAGCCGTTGTTCTCAATCACGAAAACCACCGGCAAATTCCAGAGCGAGGCGAGGTTGTATGCCTCGTGGACCGCGCCCTGGTTCACGGCCCCGTCGCCCATGAAGGCCATCGCGGCCCCCTTGAGGCCCTTGTACTTCAAGGCGTAGGCGAGGCCGGCGCCGAGGGGGATCTGGCCGCCGACGATGCCGTGGCCGCCCCAGAAATTGCGGGAAGGATCGAAGTAGTGCATCGAGCCGCCCTTGCCCTTCGAACAGCCCGTGGCCTTGCCGTAGAGCTCGGCCATCAGCGGCTTGGTCTCCATCCCGACGGCGATCGCGTGCCCGTGGTCACGGTAAGCGGTGATGACATGGTCGTGCGGGCCCATCAGCGAGCAGCAGCCGACGGCAACTGCCTCCTGGCCGATGTAAAGGTGGAGGAAGCCACCGATCTTCTTGGCCTGGTAGGCGCGCAGGCTGCGTTCCTCAAAGCGGCGGATCCGCACCATTTTACGGAACAGCTCGATCCTCTCCTCCGGGGTGAGGCGGGCGTTCACGGGCGCCTGCGCGTGATCGGTGGCGGCGGTGGGCGTGGTTTCCTTGGCGGTCGGTTTCTTGCTCACGAGGACGAAGAGAAAGGTGCAAGTTGCGGGTGCCGCTCCGGCGAATCAAGCGCGGAGATTGGCCGTGGCCCCGGGCCCCGGCAGCACTTCCTCAATCTCGATGCGCAGGGGACCGTCCGGGGCGCAATCCGCCTTGAGCGCCACGAACGCATCCCGGTGCTGGTCATAGACGGGCCAGAGCGCCTGACGGTCGGTGTCGGGAATGGGCAGCGCGTCGATCGCGGGGCGGGAGAAGAAGGCGAATCGGCCCTCGTCGATCGGCGGCGGCAGCGCGCGCAGCGGGACGCGGCAGCGGAAGAGGAACATCAGCCAGTGCGCGTGACCCTCGTACGCCTTCTCGGCGATCATCGCGAACAGGTGAAAGTCCGCCGCCGCCACCCGGTGACCGGTCTCCTCGAACGTTTCCCGGACGGCGCACTCAAAGGGGGATTCCCCGCGCGCGGTCTCCAGCTTGCCGCCGATCGGGCTCCAGACGCCTAGGTTGGGCGCCTTCGCCCGGAGCATCAGCAGCAGTTCTCCCGCCTCGTTCTCGAGGAAGACCAGGACAGCGAGTTTGTGGGCCAGCGGGGCAGGAGAGGACATAAGCCGCGGAAAAATTTGAGCGTGACCCCGGCGAGAGGGCGCTCAACTTTTTTCCGGTGCCCCGCCTCGCCCGCGTTCTCGCCTGCCTGCTTGCGTTGCCTTGGGTGGTGGCGGCGCCGGCTCCTGCGCCGGTCGTCGAGGTGGTGAATCTCCGCACCAGCCAAGTGCGCCCGGGCAACGGCGGCCCGCCTTGGCTGGAGACGACGCTCTCGCTCAACGTGCGGCCGGCGGGCGGCGGGCCCGCCCCCTTGGTCTCGGCGGTGCGGGTGTCGCTGCTCCTTGCATTCGAAGTCCCGGGCCCTGCCGGCGGCTCCCGGCGTACCCAGGCCTACGCGGCCGCGGTGGAGTGCGTTGCCCTCGAACCCGGTCGGGTGGAGGTCCGTTTTTACCTGCCCCCGGAGATTCAAAAGCGGGACCAGATCCGGGGGGACCCCAAATATTGGGGGGTGGAGATCACTGCGGGGGGCGAGGCCTTGCCCCCCGCGCGGACGGCATACTCCGTCAATCTCGCAAGCCCGGCCGCGCGCACGGATTTCCAACGGCGACTCGCCCCGGCGGCAGTGGCGAACGAAGGGATCCTGCAGCCTCAGCACCTGACCCCCTTTGCCCTCGATTACCCGCGTTCGACCCCTTCGGTGGTCCGTCGGGAGGCGCGCTGAAGGTTCGCCGTAACCATAATACGCTTGCCGCGTCTCGCCCCATTTGAAATCGCCTTACTCCTTACTGCCCAATTATGCGCCCCCCCCGCATCCTCGCCGTTGACGTCGGCGCCGGCCATGTCGCCTGCGGGGTATTTTCTGTCGGCGCGTCGGGCCGGCTAGTGCTGCAGCAGTTCGCGTTGGAACCGCACAGCCCTGACCCCGCATACGACAACCGCTGGTCTCTGGAGGTGGCGCAGTCGCTCGGCGCGATCGCCGCCCGCCGCCGCCTCGGGGGCCTCGCCGCCCTCGCGGTTCCCGGGCATCTGGCGCTGACCAAGTTCATTAAGACGCCCTCCGTCGCGAAGGAGAAGCGAGTTAAAATCGTCGCCTTCGAGGCCGCGGAGAATATCCCCCACGCGCTAGAGGAGGTCGTGTGGGACCATGCCGTGATCGCGGACGACGGCTTTGACCTCGAGGTGCTGTTGACCGCCGTAAAGTTCGAGGCGATGCAGGCTCTTTGCACGGCCGCTGACGCGGCCGGGTTCCCGGTGGAGCGCGCCACGCCCGCTGGGGTCGCGCTGTACCACGCCTTCCGGCACACGCACCCGCAGCAGGCGGAGCCCGTGATCGTCGCCAACGTGGGCGCTCGCACCACTACGCTGCTATTCGCGGAGGGCGAACGGTACTCGCTCCGCAGCCTCGGGCTGGCGGGCAACGCGGTAACCCAAGCGATTGCTGACGAGCTCCGGATCGACTTCGCCTCGGCGGAGACACTCAAGCTCCAGGTGCTAACCGGACAGGCTGATCTGCCCGCCGCCTCGCCCTCGCGCGCCGCAGTTCATCGCGCGGCGGCTACCTTCTGCTCCCGCCTCCAGCTCGAGATCACCCGTTCGGCCGTGAACCACCGGCGCCACACGGGCGCCAGTCCCGCGGTCGCCGTCTACCTAACGGGTGGCGGGTCGCTACTCGCCGAACTGCCCACGGTGCTCGCCGAGAAGCTACGTCTACCGGTCGAACGCCTCGAGGTCCTGCGGCAAGTGGATGTCGCTGCGGATGCCCGGGCGGGCGGCGCCGAGGCTTCCGCCGCGGTACTCGCCGACTTGGTCGGCCTCGCCACCCGTCTGGTCAATCCGCGGGAAGAGGAGCCCAGCCTGCTGCCCCCCGCGCTCACCCGGGCACTAGCCTTCCGCAAGCGCCAGCCGATGCTCCT
>SYDD01000075.1 GCA_005786775.1 Opitutaceae bacterium | reverse complement strand
GGTTGCGCCACCCTGCTGCTCGCTGCCTGCGGCTCCGGGCCCGCCCCCCGGGACCTGATGCTGGAGGAGGCCGCCCGTAGCCAGTCTGCGGAACGCCCGGTCGCGATGCGGGGTGAAACCGCCTTTTTGGAGGGCAAACTTGCCGCCGTCGCCACGGTCAGCCGGGGCTTTGATCGCGGCGTTCGCTCCCCGAAGGGCCGAGCCGGCTCCCCGGAGGGTGCTTTCGACGAACCAGGCAGACGCCGTCGGGACGACGCCGGCGCCTTCAGCGAAGTCTATTACCTTGGCGGTGCCGGGGACTCGGAAGAGGAACAAAAGGAGGCGATGCAGGATTACATCCGCCAAGCTCGCGCCCGTCGGGCGGCCGGCAGCCCGATGCCCCCGGTGACCCTCAAAGTCGCGTTTGAGAACCGAAGCGACGTCCCCTTGGAAATCGAGGTCACCGACGTGAATTCCGACCTCGGTAACTTCGCGGTTCGCCCACCCAAGCTGACGATCGCCCCGGGGTCGAGCGGCGTCTTGGAACCGATGATCTCGCAACTTGGTGTCACCAGCGACGAGATTCCCCTCGTCTTGGCGCTGCGCGCCGGCGGGAGGAAGGAGAAGCAGATCGTGGTGGTGAAGAACGTGCTCGCCCGCTCGCTCCGCCAGGATTTTGAGCAGATCAAACGCTGATCAGGCGCCCAGCATCCGGACCCTCCGGTCCTTACGCGGAAACTGCAGGGTAACGCTGGTCCCCCGCCCTTCTTGACTCTCAATCCCGATCTGACCGCCATGATCGCGCATGATGCGTTGCGCAATCATCAAGCCTAACCCGTTGCCACCCGGTTTGGTGGTGTGGTAGGGCTCAAACAGGCGCACCAGATCCTCCGGTTTAATCCCGCTGCCACTGTCGTCAAACACGAGCAGGACGTGGTCGTCGTCAGTCCGCGCCCGGATTCGCAAGCGCCCGCCGGGCTGCATTGCCTCGGCCGCGTTCTTGGTGACGTTGAAGATAACCTGCTTGATTTGATTGCGGTCCGCGAGGACGAGGGGAAGGCCGGTCGCCTCGACCTCCACCGCGATGCCCCGGTCGGCCAACTCCCGGTGCTGGAATCGCAACACCTCGGCAAGGATCTCCGCAAGATCAGTCTCCACGAGGTCCGGCGGGCGAGGACGGATTGCTTCGAGAAAATTGCTGATAATGCCGTCCAGCCGGCCCACTTCGGAGCGGCAGACCGCAAGGGATTCCGCGAGCGCCTCGCGGTCCTTGCCGCGAGCATCGTCCAATTTGCGGATTCGGCGTTCCAGTAACTGCAGGTGGATGGTCAACGAATTCAGCGGATTACCCAGCTCGTGCGCGACTCCCGCCGCGAGGAGCAGAATGGAGGACGTACGCTCGTTCTCGATCCGTTCCTCGGTGGTCGCTCGCTCCTTCGTGACGTCCGTCAGGATGACCGCAAAGCGCCGCGCCGCGCGGCCTCCCGCCCCGCGGAACGGCACCATGTAGAGTCGGACCACTCGCGGCTCGGGATAGGTCAGCTCGAACTCGCGCGAGGCAACCGGCGCGGCGGATTCGTCCCCGTTCGGCTCGAAAGCCGCGCCGAGCGAGCTACGCAGCCCGGGCACTAGCCGCCAGAGCGTCTGGCCCGCGACTTCCTGCCCGCCCTGCCCCACCAACCGCTCCGCCGCGGCATTGGCGTACTCAATCGTCCCGTCATCGCGGATGACCAGGATCCCCTCCTGGAGCGTATTGAAGATTTCCTCGAAGACCGCCCGCTCGCGAGCGAGGCGCTGCACGAGGTTGGCGAGGTTGATCGAATCCAGCGTGTCGAGGCGGCCCAGGACGCGATCGAGCGAGGAGTGTTTCTTTACGGCCATGGTGCGCGGCGAGGCAGCTTAGGAGTCCAGCTCGAGGAAACTCATCTGCGCGGGATCGGCCCGTTCCGCGAGTAGCTTCCGCAGGAAAGCTTCCCGGTGTTCCGGACACCGGCCCAACCGGAGGACCGCCTCGCGGTGCTGCTCGGTGCCATAGCCCTTGTGCTGCGCGAAGCCGTAGCCAGGATGGCGGCCGTCCAACTCCACCATCAACCGGTCTCGGGTGACCTTCGCGGCCACGGAGGCCATCGCGATACAGAGGGAGCGCGCGTCGCCGCGCACGAAGGCGACGTGGGGATACGGGAATCCTCGCAGCCGCAGACCATCGATCAGGATCCGTGCCGACACCGGTGGGGCGAACGAACGCCGCTCCTCGAAGCTGGAAAACAGGTCCGGCTCGTCCCGGTCCGCGGCGAAGGCCTCGGGGGGCTGCCAGGCCTCGAGCGCCCGGCGCATCGCCAGCTTGGTGGCTCCGAGGATATTGTACTGGGCGATCTCCGCCACTGAGGCCACGCCCAGCCGGAGCACGATTACGCCCTCGTTCGCTAAAGTAGAAAACTCCGTCCAGAGCTCCTCGCGCTCGATGGCCGTGAGCAGCTTCGAATCATTGACCCGCCCGCCTCGGCCGATGGCCCAACGACCCTCCAGGAACTCCCGCGTAACGCCCACCGCGGCCGCGACCACCGGTCCCGCAAACGCGCCGCGCCCCACCTCGTCCACGCCGAGGAGGTGGGCAACGTCTTGGATCTGCTTGAGGTCAAAGCCGCGGAGTTGGCGGCGCTTCATCCCCGCATCTGAACCGGCAGGGCCCCCGGGTGGCAAGCCGTGAGCCCGGTCGGGCTCGCCTTCGCGCGGTCGGCCGGCCAGCCTCCGCCCATGGACACGCTGCAGACGTGGGAGCTGCTGAGCTATCTGGTGACGGTGATCGGCCTGCCGTTGGCGATCGTCGTCTTCGTCTACGAGCGGCGCCGCGAGCGTCAGAACGACCAGGAGGAGATCTTCCAGCGCCTTTCCGACGAGTACCGCGAGTTTCTTAAGCTGGTGCTGGAGAATTCCGACCTGCACCTCTTGCAGCGCGAGGTCTCCTCCCGCGAGCTCACTCCGGAGCAGCAGGAGCGGCGCTTCGTGATCTTCGGAATCCTGGTTTCCCTATTCGAGCGCGCCTACCTGCTCGTGTACGAGGAGCGAATGGATAAGCAGACGGCCCGCCTCTGGCAGTCCTGGGAGGACTACATGCGGGAGTGGCTGCGCCGGGCGGAGTTCCGCGAGGCCCTGCCTCAGCTCCTCCCCGGCGAGGATCCTGATTTTACGGCCCACATCCAGCGGCTAGCTCGGGTGGAGCGCACCGCGGGGCGGTCCCCCGAGACTGCCTCCGCCGCCAGCTGGAATTGAGGGCGCAAAAAAGGCCGCCCGCGAGCGCGGGCGGCCGGAAGTCTCCGGGCCGGAGGCCCGTCACTCCTTTTTGCGGGCCTCGTCGAGAATGTCGCCGAGGTTCATCATGTCGTTCGAGGCGCTGCGGTTGAGGGCCTCGTAAGCCGAGGTCTCCGCCGCGAGTTCCGCGTCCGAGTAGTTGGCCGCCTTGATGGAGAGGCCGAGGCGGCGCTCCTCGCGGTCGATCTTGACCACGCGGGCGGTGACCTCCTGGGCGGGCTTGAGGACATCCTTCACCTTGTCGATGCGCTCCTCGCTGATCTGCGAGATGTGCACCAGACCGTCGATGCCGTCCTTTAGCTCCACGAAGGCGCCGAAGGAGGTGATCTTGGTGACGGTGCCCTTCACGACGTCGCCGATCTTGAAGAAGGCGTCGATGTCGCTCCACGGGTCATTGCCGAGCTGCTTCATGCCGAGGCTGATGCGCTGCTGCTGGGCGTCGACGTCGAGCACGAGGGCGTCGACTTCGTCGCCCTTCTTCAGCACCTCGGACGGGTGGTTGACCTTGCGGGTCCAGCTCATGTCGGAGACGTGGACCATGCCGTCGATCCCTTCCTCGAGCTCGATGAAGGCGCCGTAGGTGGTCATGTTGCGCACCTTGCCGCGGACGCGGGCGCCGATCGGGTAATTGTGACGAACCATGTCCCAGGGATTGGGTTCCAGCTGGCGGAGGCCGAGGGAGATCTTCTGCTCCTCCTTCTGGATCCCGAGGACCACGGCATCCAGCTCCTGGCCGACCTTGAGCAGCTCGGAGGGCTTGGTAATGCGCTTGGTCCAAGACATCTCGGTGATGTGCACAAGGCCCTCGACGCCGGGCTCGATCTCGATGAAGGCGCCGTAGGGCACGAGATTGACCACCTTGCCATGGACCTTCGCGCCGACCGGAAACTTACGGTCGATCTCGTCCCACGGATTCTTGGTGGTCTGCTTGAGGCCGAGGGAGACGCGCTCCTTGTCGCGGTTGACCTCGATGATCATCACCTGGACCTCCTCGCCCTGCTTGAGCATCTCGCTCGGGTGGGAGATGCGGCCCCACGACATGTCGGTGATGTGCAGCAGGCCGTCCATCCCGTCGAGGTCGATGAAGGCGCCGAAGTCCGTGATGTTCTTGACCACGCCCTTGCGGACCTGACCGGGCTGGATGCTGTCGAGCAGCGCGCGGCGCTTCTCGGCGCGCTGCTGCTCGATGAGCTCGCGGCGCGAAAGGACGATGTTCTTCCGCTCGAGGTTGATCTTGAGGACCTTGAAGTCGTAGGTCTGGCCGACGTACTGGTCCAAGTTCTTGGGAGGCTGAATATCGATATGCGACGCCGGCATAAAGGCGTCGACGCCGATGGAGATGATGAGGCCGCCCTTGACCTTGGCCTTAACGCGGCCGACGGCGACCGAGCCCTCGGGGAACTTGGTGAGGATGTTGTCCCAGTTCTTCTTCTGCTCGGCCTTGTCGTAGGACAGCACCGGCGCGCCGGACTTGTCCTCGAGCTTCTCGACCATCACCTCGATGGTGGCGCCGATCTGGAGCTCACCGATGTCGATGAACTCGTTGGCGGAGATGACGCCCTCGGATTTGCCGCCGATGTCGACGACCACCTCATTTTGACGGATCTCGGTGATGACACCCGGGACGATCCCTCCCTCCCGCAGCTTGTCGAACGACGACTGGGCGAGCAGCTCTTGCATTACGGAACTCATAGGCGATGACGACGGCCGGCCGCTTGCTCCAGGAACGGTCTGCCGACGGGTTCGGCCCCGCGCGAGGCGGAGCCGGATGGGTTGAAGGTTTGACTGACGTTGGGGGCTGGCGGGAGCTCGCGGCGTGACGCCAACCGGACCGACTGACTGCCGCGAACGGAAAGGCTCAGCCGCCGTGACCTCCGGGGCAAGCGCAATTCCGGCCGGGACCGCGGCGGCAGGAGCGAGCCGCGCGCCTAGTCCTGGCCCCGCTTACGCTGGGCGTACCCTTGCGCCCCGAACTTGCGCTCCAGCACGAAAGCGCGGGTCGCGTCAAAGACGCCGAGTTCGCCGGAGAACCGGGGGTCCCCGGTTCGGCGCTGGTAGTCCTCCAATTGGGCACGCAGCCGCGCCTTGACCACGGACAGGGCCGGATCCGCGGCGAGATTGCGCAACTGCCACGGATCCTCCTGCGTGTCATAGAGTTCCTCCGGGGGTCGCGGGGCCACATAGAGGTGGGTGAAGACCCGCACCTGGGGATGCTCGGGATGACGCGCGATCAGCGCCCACTCGTCCACGCCGGCCGCCGAGGCGGCGTAGTCCGAGTCCGGTCGCCGCTCCCGCGGATCGAGGCGCAGCCGCGGGGTAGCGGAGTAATTCACGATGTACTGATAGCGCTCCTCCCGGATCGTCCGCGCGGCGAGGCTCAGCTCCGGCTCCTCACCGTGCCACTCCAAGCCCGACACGGTCGCAACTCTGGCCGGGTCCACGCGCCCGGAGCGTCCGGACGCCAGCACGGACACCAGGGAGCGGCCGGTCATTTCCCTGGGTATCGGCACTCCCGCCGCCTCGAGCATCGTGGGCCCCAAATCGATGAAATTGACAAAGTCATCGATCACCCGCCCTCCCGGCATCCCGCGCGGCCAGGCAATCGCCAAAGGGACGTGGATGCCCCAGTCGTGCACGTTGGTCTTGGCCCGCGCCATTCCGGTTCCGTTGTCGGCGGTCACGATCACCAGCGTGTTCTCCAGTTCGCCGCGGCGCTCGAGCACGGCGAGGACGTGCCCGAGGTCATCGTCCGCCTGCCGCATCTCTTGCATCATATTCGCGCGCGTCCGCCGAAGACCCGGGGTGTCGGGCAGGAACCCCGGCACGGGCAATTGTTCCGGCGTGAGGCCCGTCTCCGCGGCGAGCCGGCGGTGATTGTCCTCAGCCCAGGGAGAATGCGGCTCGGTGACCCCGACCCAGAACCAAAAGGGCCGGCCCTCCGGGCGGGCGTCCAGAAAGGCCTCCAGGTTGCCCGCGTAGTCGACCACGCTCATCCCCGGCCCCGGCGCCGGGCGGCGGCGGGCGGAGTAGGCCTTGCCCGCCGGATTACGGGTGCGGTCGGAGGGGGCGCCAAGGACCCCGGGGCCCCAGCCCTTGCCGGTGAACCCGGCGTGATAGCCGGCCTGCTCAAGCAGGTCGGGCAGGCAGGGAAACTTGGCCGGGATCCAAGCCTGGATGAAAGCTCCCTGCTCGAGCTCCCAGAAATTACGCCCGGTGAGCAGCGCCGCGCGGGCAGGGGCGCAGGAGGGCGCGGAAGCGTAACCGCGGGTGAAAAGCGCGCCGGCGCGGGCAACGCGGTCGAAATGCGGCGTGGGGACCCGGTTCCAGCCGTAGATGCCGCGCTCAAGCCAGCTCTCATCGTCCGAGATGAACACCAGGAGGTTGGGCCGGGCGCCCGACGGCGCCGGGGCCGCGGCGCCTGCCACCCCGAGGGTCAGCAAGCCAACGAGACAAACGAGGCGGGGGTAAAGCGCGCGGGGCATCGCGGGAGAGATTGGATGGCCCCGCGGACGCACGCAACGCCGTCGGCGCCAACCTTCACTCCCGCGCCGCGGGCAGCCGGATGAAGAACTCCGTGCCGCGCCCCGGCGTGCTCTCCACCCGCACGTCGCCCCCGTGGGCCTGCACCACGTTCTTGACGATCGCTAGGCCGAGGCCGGTGCCACCCTGCACGCGCGCGCGTGCCTTGTCGGCCCGGTAGAAACGCTCGAAGACCCGCTCTAGCGCCTCGCCGGCGATCCCGGGACCGTCATCGCGGACGGAGACCTCGACCTGCTGCGCCCCGAGTTCCCTCCCGCGCACCTCGACCGTGCCGCCTTCACGACCGTACTTGATGGCGTTGTCGATCAGGTTGGCCAGGGCCTGTCGCAGGCGGTGCGCGTCGGCGTGCGCCGTGAGGCCATCGGGCACGGACTGCACGAGCGTGACCCCGCGCCCCCGCGCGAGGATGGCGGCATCGTCGATCGCCTCCTGCGCCGCGGCCGCCAGGGGCACGGGCCGCAGGTCCAAGTCGATGCGTCCGGAATCAAGCCGCGCGAGCAGCAGGAGGTCGTCGAGCAGCAGCGTCAGGCGGTTGGCGTGCTTCTCGATGATCTCGAGAAAGCGGGCGGTGACCTGCGGATCCTGCCGCCCGCCGTCGATGAGCGTCTCCGTGGCGCTCTTGATCAGCGAGAGAGGCGTACGTAGCTCGTGGCTGACGTTGGCCACAAACTCCTGCCGCACGCCTTCGAGGCGGCGCAGCCGGGTGAGATCGTGGAAGACCAGAATCGCCCCCTCGCCCTCCCCTTCCGGCGTGCGCAAAGCCAGCGCATTGACCTGCAGCCAACGGGTCTCGGTCACGCCATCGATGCGGAGCTCGTGGTTCAGGACTTCCGGTTCGCCGGCCAGTCGCGCCACGATCGCCGCCACCTCGTGGTGCCGGGTAGCCTCCAGTACCGTGCGTCCGGCGGCGCCCGCTTCGAATTGAAACATCCCGGCTGCCGCGCGGTTCGCAAGCCGGAGCCGGCCATCTTGGCCAACGACCAAGATTCCCTCCACCATTCGGTCAAACAGGGCCTCCGTGCGGGCCGCCTGCGCGCGGAACTCCGCCTCGCGGTGCCGGCGCTGTTCCTCCAGCTGGCGCGCGTGCGACTCCGCCGCCCGGACCGCGCTGTTCTTTAGACGCCAAGCCACCCAAGCGGTGGCCAGCCACCCGAGCGCCAGCAGGATGGCGACCACGCTCATTCCGCACCCCGGAACCGGTAGCCGACCCCGCGAATCGTCTCGAGCAGCTCCGCTTCGGTGCCCAGTTTCTCGCGCAGCCGGCGCATGTGGGTGTCGACTGTGCGGCTATCGATCGGGTTTTCGTAGCCCCAGACGTCCTGCAGCAGCCGCTCCCGGCTCTGCACCCGCCCCCGCCGCTGGGCGAGCACCTCCAACAGCCGGAACTCCGTGGCAGTCAGCTCGACCAGACGCCCTGACAAACGGACTTCGTGCCGCGGGACGTCGATCTCTAGTCGCCCGAAACGCATCCGCTCCGCCTCCGCCGCGCTACCGCGGGAGCGTTCGAGCAGGCGGCGCACGCGCAGCATCAGCTCGCGGGGGCTACAGGGCTTGGTGACGTAGTCGTCCGCGCCGAGTTCCAGCCCGATCACCCGGTCCATCTCGGCAGCGCGCGCGGTGAGCATAATGACCGGAATTGTGGCGGTGCGGGCGTCGCGGCGCAGCAGCTTGCAGACCTCTAGGCCGTCGACCTCAGGCAGCATCAGATCAAGGATCACCACGGCCGGCTGCTCCTCACGGGCAAGGGCGAGGGCGCGGGCGCCATCGCGGGCGAGCAGCGTAAGGTAGCCGGCCTCCTTGAGCTTGAAAGCGAGTACTTCCAGAGCGTCCGGCTCGTCGTCGACGACCAGAATTTTGGGCTTAGTCGCGTTTGCGGTCGGCATGGCGGATATCTTTGGCCTCGTAGAGGTAGACCACCTCCTCGGCGATGTTGGTAGCGTGATCGGCGATGCGCTCGATCGCCTTAGAAATAACCATCAGCTTCAGGCAGCGGGTAATAGTCTGGGGCCGCTCGACCATAAAGCTAGACAGCTCGCGATGGAGCTGGCGATTGAGCTCATCGACCTCACGGTCGCGCGGGATCACCCCGCGCGCCCCAGCCGCGTCTCGTTGGACAAAGGCCGTGATCGCGCCCCGCAGCATCTCCAGCGACATCGTCGCCATTCGTGGCAGATCCACGTACGGCTTCAGTTGGGGTTCAGTGTTAAGTTCGATCGCGCGTCGGGCAATGGTCACCGCCTCGTCGCCCACACGCTCAAGATTCTGCGAGATCTTCATCCCCTCGGTGATCAGCCGCAGCTCGGTGGCCAGGGGAGCCTTGGCGAGGAGGTGGATCGCCGTGTCATCGATCTCGATCTCGAATTGGTCGAGGATGTTGTCGTCGTCGACCACCGCCTGCGCTAGGGCGTCATCGCGTTCGACGAGGGCGCGCATCGCACGGGACACGGCCGACTCGGCGTGGCTCGCCATCGCGAGCAGGCTGTCCTTCAGCCGCGAAAGTTCCTCAGCATAATGGGTCATGGGGACAGGGGCAGTGAGCTCAGCCGAAGCGACCGGAAACGTAGGCCTCCGTCTGTGGATTGGCTGGGTTGGTAAAGATATTCCGGGTCGGGGCGTGCTCGATCAGGCGGCCTAAGTAGAAAAATGCGGTCTGGTCGGAGCAGCGCGCCGCCTGCTGCGAG